>WFOX01000236.1 GCA_015487905.1 Mariprofundales bacterium | reverse complement strand
TGCGGCTTTCCCGCATGCTTTTGCAACGCTTCGGCGGCGAAATCCCAAGAACGCGCAAGGAGCTTATGCAGCTTCCAGGTGTCGGGCGCAAAAGCGCGAATGTGATCCTCAATGCGCTCTTTGGCGAACCCGTGATCGCCGTGGATACGCACATCTTTCGTGTCGCCAACCGCACGGGGATGGCGCCCGGCAAAACGCCCCAGATCGTGGAAAAGCGGCTCATGCAGCGCGTGCCGAAGAAGTATCTGCGCCATGCGCATCATTGGCTTGTGCTGCACGGGCGCTATGTGTGCACGGCGCGCGCGCCGCGCTGCAAGGAATGTCTCATTCGCGATCTTTGCCAATGGACGGACAAGCGCGCATGAGCGGCATCGTCTCCACCGAGGCCCAAGTGCTTGCGATTGCGCACCATGCGGCAAGCCAGGTGCTCATGCGGCTTGCAGCCCCCCAGATTGCGCGGCGTGCACAGCCGGGCCAGTTCGTGCACATCCAAACCACGCCCGCGCTTCCCCTGCGCCGCCCGCTTTCGCTGCTCGGCGCCGATCCCGCGCGCGGCACGATTGACCTTTACTTCCGCATCGTCGGCAAGGGCACCGCAGCACTTGCAAAGCGCCGCACGGGCGAGTCCTTGCCCGTGCTTGGCCCCATCGGGCGCGGCTTTTCGCTTGCTCCGAAGCGCCGCTATCTGCTCATCGGCGGCGGCGTGGGCGCCCCGCCCGTGATCTTTGCCGCAAGAAGGCTTGCGACGATAGGGGCGCCTGCCGTGCTCTTTCTCGGCTTTGAGGCAAGACCCCCGTTTGCGCTTAAGCCCAGCACCTTTTTGCTGCCGGGCGTGCCCGAAGCTGTGATGCTTGCAATGCCGGAGCTGGAGGAAGCAGGCGTGCCCGTACGGCTTGCCTCGCGCGCGGGCCTGCCGGGGGCCTATGAAGGCTTCGTGACCGAGCTTGCCGAGCGTTGGCTGGCTGCGATTCCCGAAACGATGCGCCAGGAACTTGTGATCCTCGGCTGCGGCCCCGAGCCGATGCTTGCGGCCACGGCCCGGCTTGCGCGCAAGTGGCACCTTCCCTGCGAGCTTGCTTTGGAGGCGCGCATGGCTTGTGGCGTGGGGGGCTGCGCGGGCTGTGTCGTGCGCGTGCAGGAAGAAGATGCGATCCGCTATGCGCGCGTGTGCGTGGACGGGCCGGTCTTTTCCGCCGAGTGTTTGCCCGATTTCTGGAACGAGGAGGCATAAATGCGCATTCGCATCGCCACGCGCCGCTCACCGCTTGCGATGTGGCAGGCCGAGCATGTCGCCAAGCACCTCGCCGCGCTTGCGCCCGAGGCGGACATCGCGTTCGTGAAAATCGTGACCAAAGGCGACAAGATTTTGGATGCGCCGCTTGCGAAGATCGGCGGCAAGGGGCTGTTTACGAAGGAGATTGAGGAGGCGCTTTTGGATCGGCGCGCCGATCTTGCCGTGCACTCCATGAAGGATGTGCCGACCGAGCTTCCCGAAGGGCTTTGCCTGCGCGCCTATCTGCCGCGCGAGGATGCGCGCGATGTCGTGATCACGCGCGATGGATGCGGCTTGCGTGATCTTCCTGCGGGCGCGCGCGTGGGCACCTCCAGCCTCAGGCGCACGGCGCAACTCAAGGCCCGCTTTCCGCAGCTTGTGTTCGTGCCCTTGCGCGGCAATGTCGGCACGCGCATCGCGAAGCTCACACGCGGCGAGGTGGATGCGGTGGTGCTCGCCGCCGCCGGCGTGCGCCGACTCGGCATGGAGGATCAGGTAAGCGAGTGGCTCGGGCCCGAGATCGTGCTACCGGCAGTCGGCCAGGGCATCATCGGCGTGGAGACGCGCACCGAAGACGGCGAGATTGAAAGGCTTGTGGCCAGGCTGTCCGATCCGGATGCGACGGATTGCGTGCGCGCCGAGCGCGCGTTTCTGCGGCGGCTCGGCGGCGGCTGTCAGGCGCCGATCGCCGCCCATGCGCGCGTAAAGGGCGATACGCTCACGCTGGAGGGCATGGTCGCCGAGCTGGACGGCTCCAAGGTGATCCGCAAACACATCACAGGCGCGCGCACGGAGGCCGAGGCGCTCGGGGCGCGGCTTGCCGAGGCCGTGCTGGATGCGGGTGCGCGCGCGATTCTCGCGCGCATTTATGGAGAAGCGCCGGCATGAAGCTTTCGGCAAGGCTTGTGCGGCGCTTTGCGCCAGCTCAAGGGACGCTTGCCGTAGAGCTTGTGCCGGATGCGCCCTTTCCCTTCACGCCCGGGCAGTTTGCGCGCGTGCGCATTCCTGCGATGCAGCGCGACGATGGGCGCGGGGATGCGCGCTTTCTTTCCATGGCGAGCGCCCCAGGGGAGGACACGCTTTGCTTTGCCGTGCGCATGAGCGACTCCGCCTTCAAGGGAACCTTGGCCGCGCTTGCGCCGGGGGCGGAGCTGGAGCTGGAAGGCCCGTTCGGCAACTTCGTGCTGGAACGCGCAGGCGCGCATCCGCCCGTGTTCCTTGCCGGGGGCGTGGGCATCACGCCCGTGCGCGCGATCGTGCGCGCGCTTGCGCAGGCGGGCTTCCCCAAGGCCGTGCAGGTCGTGCATGCAAACCGCGCGCGCCGCTATGCGCCGTTTGCCGAGGAGTTTCTGGCCTTGGCCAGGCGCGCGCCGCGCTTTCGCTATGATCTCGTGCTGGACGAACCCGAAGAAGGCTTTGCCCAAGGGCCGCTTGCGCCGCAGCTTATTGCGCGGCTTGTGCCGAACTGGCAAGAGGCCGTGTTCTTCGTCGTCGGGCCGCCGGGCATGGTGCAGGCGGCGGAGAAGATGCTTGGGGCGCTCGGCGTGGCCGAGGCGCGCATCGTGAAAGAGGATTTCACAGG
>WFOX01000235.1 GCA_015487905.1 Mariprofundales bacterium | reverse complement strand
CAGTGCTCCAGCATGTTCTTGACGGTCATCTCAGGCCTCCCTGCGCTTGCGCAGCTCAAAGCGATGCAGGTCCTTGGCGCGCACGGTCTTGACGATGCGCCGCCCGGCCTGCGTGGATACGAGCGATTCCATGACGAGATCGCCGCGCCGGAGCGTGTCAATGTCATGGTTGTCACGCACCTTGCGCAGCTTCACAAGCTTGCCGTCGGCAACAAGCACCCCGCCATCGTTCCAGCGCGCCTTCACAAGGCGCCACGGATGCACGCCGCGCCCTTTCGCATAGCGCCCGTATTCCTCGTGGCCCTGGCCAAGCGGCACGGCCACGACATCGGGATGGATCGCCGGCGTGACCACAGCACCAAGCTCCACGGCGCCGCCGTCCAGCTCCACGCGCACGATGTCGCCCGTTTGCACATCCAGCTTCTTGGCAAGCTTCGGATGCAGCTCCAGCCAGGAGTCCCAAACCACGCCCGCAAGCTGATCGGGCAGTTCCTGCAGCCAGGGCAGGTTCGCGTGCCGCCCGTCGTAAAGCCCGAGCCTCGGCGGAGCCACGAGCGCCAGCCCGGAAGCCGGCATCGCCACCTTGGGAAACGCCCAGCGCGGCGCAAGCGTGCCGGGCTCGGTTTTGAGCCGCACGAAGCCCTGGCCGAGTACATGGTAGCGAAAGGCCTCTTCGGGCGTTTGCCCCGTGCCGACCTTCACCTTCTCATCCAGCGCATCGCGCATCGTCCAAAGCGCATCCATCACATAGGCCTGCATGTTCGGCCAGCGCTTGAACTGCTCATTCAGCCCCGCGAGCACCGCCAGCAAGAGATCGCCGAAGGCGCGCGTCTCTCCCTTGCCCGTGGCGCGCGGAAACACCGGATACATCACGGGCTGCTGGACATTGAGCACGGCCACCGGCTCGCCCTGCCAAGGCATGGAGGTGTTCCACTCCTCCAAATACGAGTGCAAGGGCAGCACGAGATCGGCCTTGGCCGTCGTCTCATCCATGAACATGGAAAACGCAACCCGCCGCTTGGCGCGCGCCCAGGCCTTCTCCAGCCCCATCGCCTTCGGCGCGTGATACAGCGGATTGCTGTCATAGACGATGAGCGTATCCACGCGTCCTGCGGCCAGGTCCTTGGCCAGCGCCGCAAGCTCCGGCCACGAACCGAGCTTGGGCTGCAGATCCGCAAACGGCTGCACGGGCCGCGGCAGCACGGTCTTGCCGAGGTTGTCCAAAAGCAGATTGAGCATGAGCGCCGCCTTGGCCGCGGCCAGCCCCCCTTCCTCGCGCTCCAAATAGCCGCCAGCCAGCACAAGGCTCGGACGGCGCATAGCGAGCGCCTTGGCGACGCGATCCACGGCCTCGCGCTTGGCGCCGGCCTTTTGGATGAGCGCATCCACATCCAGCGCCGCAAGCTGCTGGCGCACGGCCTCAGGCGCGTTCTGGCCAAGCCCGTAGTTGCGCACGAGCAGCGCGCCAAGCGCGAGCGCCAAGGCGCCTTCGCCACCTGGGCGCACGGCGATCCAACGATCGGCGTTGGCGCCTGTAAGCGTCATCTTGGGCTCAATCACGACGAGCGCGCCGCGCGGCGGCGTGCGCATCCTTGTATAGCGCCGCGCATAGGGCACGGGCGCTTGCCACGGCCCGAGGAAATCCGCACCGAAGCTCACCACAAGCTCGGCTTTGTCCAGCGCGTAAATCGGATCGGCCTCGCCGAAGACAGCCTGGGCAGCCTTGCGCGCCACATCGGGCACCATCGGATCAAAGACATAGTGCTTGGCCCCCGTGGCCTCGCGGTGCGCCTCAATGAGCGCGCGCGTATGCCCTGAGACCACGCCGGTCAGCCAAACGATGCGCCCGCCCTCCTTGCCAAGCCAAAGCCGCAGGCGATCCATCGCCTCATCCCAGGAAACCGGAACAAGCTTGCCGCCCTTGCGCATCATCGGCGTCGTGAGCCGATCCGGGTTGTAGTGCGCGTGCAGGCCCGCCTGGCCCATCGGGCAAAGCCGCCCTTCATTCACAGGCGAGCTGGGATTGCCTTCCAGCTTGACGACGCGCCCCTGGCGCACGCGCGCATGCACGCCGCAGCCGGCCGGACACATGCGGCAGGTGCTCGCGTAATAAATCGGGTTGCCGGGCTGCGCATAGTCCTGCGGCTCCACCTGCGGCTCAATGAGCTCGCGATTGACCTCAATGGAAACCTCATTGATGATGTCCGTATCGCCGCAGGCCGAGAGCAACGCGGCGCTGCCTGCACCCAACCCCAACGCCTTGAGCAGCGCTCGGCGCTCTGCATCCACGCGCATGTCCTTCTTCGCCATCTCCCGCCTCCTTCCGCGCCGGCCTAGATGTGACATTGCCAGCAATCGTGCGGCGCGCGCACGGCCTTCTTGAAGACCTCCTCAGGGATCTTCTCCGCCAAAGCGCGCACCTCGCGCTTCTTCATCGTGCGCGGGTGCTCGGGATCCAGCACCGCCGGCTGCGGATACTTCGGTTGCGTGATCGGTTCGTCGGTGGCCGCGACCGGCACCATCCAGCGCTTGGCCGGCGCAGGCTTGCCGATGTCTATGCCGTCCTGGAACTGCTCATGGCAGGACAGGCACCAGCCCATCGTGAGCGGCCGGATCTTGCGCGCGACCGTAAAGGTCTTCACATCGCCGTGGCACATGCCGCACACCTGCTGCGTGGGCCGCCCGTCCTTGAAGATGAAGCGCTGCACATGGCGCTTGTGCGTGAAATAGACGAAGTCGGGAAGATCATGCACCTTGCGCCACGGAATCGGCTCGCGCTTTTCCCAGTAGGAGAACAGCTTCTGGATGCGCGGCTTGTTGCGCACGCTCGGCAGGTGCTCATGGCAGCCGATGCACTTGGCCACGGGCGGAATGCCTGCGGAGCGGCTTCGGCGCGCATAGGTGTGGCAATACATGCAATTGATCTTGAACTTGCCCGCGTGGCGGTCGTGCGGAAACTCAATCGGCTGGGGATTGTTATAGACATCGTCCGCGATGGCGAGCTTCCATGCCACGACCATCGCGCCCGCGGCGAACAATACGGCCCCCATCCAGGCCGAAGAGAACAAACGCTTCATTCACCACCCCCCTTCACGCGGCGTCCGTTCGGCCCGTCAATCCGCGCGCACTATAGGATGAACGCATCATGATGCAACCTTAATCGTTTTGTGTGTTTTGCGCGCGCGCGGCCTCGGCCTTGGCGCGCAGCTCGGCGATGGCCGCGGCGTAATCCTCTTGGCCGAAGACGGCGCTGCCCGCGACCAGCGTATCCGCGCCTGCGGCCACAACCTCCTCCACGGTGGCGGCATTCACACCGCCATCCACTTCAAGCCGTGCCGGACATCCCGCCTCATCCAGCATCTTGCGCGCCTCACGAATCTTTTCGGTGACGGCATGGATGTATTTCTGCCCGCCATAGCCCGGATTCACGCTCATGAGCAGCACCAAATCCACGCAATGCAGCACATGGCGGATCGTATTCACAGGGGTTGCGGGATTGAGGCTCACGCCGGCCTTGCAACCGAGCGCGCGGATCTGCTGCAGCGTGCGCTCCAGATGCACGCAGGCCTCTTGATGCACCGTGATCACATCGGCGCCGGCCTTGGCGAAGTCTTCTAGCTGCGTTTCGGGATGCACGACCATGAGGTGCACATCAATGGGCTTCTTCGTCCATTTGCGGATCGCGGCCAAGACCCCATGCCCGATCGTGATCGGCGGCACGAAGGTGCCGTCCATGACATCAAAGTGAATCCAATCGGCGCCGGCCTCGTCCACGGCGCGCACCTCCTCGCCCAGGCGCGCGAAATCGGCCGAGAGAATGGACGGCGCAATCACAAGCGGCTGCGGCATACGCCCCTCCTCGCATGAATCGCAGATGAAGATGCGTGAAACGCGCCGCAAGCTGGCAGCCGGTCTTGGTCAATGCAAGACGCGCGCGGAGCGCACACAGCCGTGCTAGGCTTGCCCACATGCGCTGGTGGGAATACATCCGCGAGGACATTGAGGCCGCCTTTGCGCGCGATCCAGCCGCACGCTCCACATGGGAGGTGCTCACCTGCTATCCGGGCCTGCACGCGATTTGGATGTATCGCATCGCGCATTGGCTTTGGGTGCGCAACCTCAAGTGGCTTGCGCGCTTTGTCTCGCACATCGCGCGCTGGCTCACAGGGATTGAGATCCATCCCGGCGCCAAGATCGGGCGGCGCTTTTTCATTGACCACGGCATGGGTGTTGTGATCGGCGAAACGACGGAAATCGGTGATGATGTCACGCTTTACCACGGGGTCACCTTGGGCGGCACGACTTGGGAGAAGACGAAGCGCCATCCGACGATTGAGGACGGCGTGATCATCGGCGCGGGGGCCAAGGTGCTCGGCCCCATCCGCATCGGGCGCGAGTCGCGCATCGGCGCGAACTCAGTCGTGCTCAAGGATGTGCCGCCGCACTCCACGGTCGTGGGCATTCCGGGCACGGTCGTGGGCAAAACAGGCCCGCTCATTCAGGACGGCAAGATCAATCTGGATCACCACCTGCTTCCGAACCCTGTGGCCGAAGCGCTGGCGCATGTGCTCAAGATGATTGAGGACTTGGACAAGAAGATTGACGCGATCCATCCAGAAGCGCAAAAGCACACCGAAGAGATTGAAAAGGATTTGCGCAAGGAGCAGGAGCGCGTGCATCGCTTCATTGACGGCGAGGGCATTTGAACGCGCCGATGGCGGCGTTTGCTTCTTCGGATCCCGTGATCGTGGCCGAGCGCGCGATGCTGCGTTATCCCACGGGCAAGGTGGCCGTGGCGGGTGTGTCGTTCACGATCCGCCGCGGCGAGTTCGTCTATCTCATCGGGCCCTCGGGCGCAGGCAAATCCACTTTGCTTCGGATGATGCACGGCCAGTTGCGCCCGAGCTCCGGACGCATGACCACGCTGGGCGTGGAGATGCGCACGGCGGGCGCGCTTGCGCGCAGGCGCATGCGCCGCGAAACGGGGTTTGTGTTTCAGGATCAAAAGCTGCTTTGGCGGCGCACGGTGTTTGAGAATGTCGCCGTG
>WFOX01000234.1 GCA_015487905.1 Mariprofundales bacterium | reverse complement strand
GTGCTCGTCGCCATAGGCGCGTTCGGGGTGCTGTTTCAAGCCGTCATCGCGCCGCTTGCGCGCATACTTTTGGGCGCAGGCTAAAGCAGATAGCGCACGGCCTCCTCCCATCCCACCTCGCCGCGCCCCAACAACTCCACGAGATAGCGCGCCTTCGGCACCATCCCCTCCTCCACGGCCACGGCCTCCAGCTCCTTGCCGACCACGCCGTCGTGCACGGCCTTGCGCAGCCGCTCCGTCATGATCATAAGCTCATAAAGCAGCACGCGGCCCTTCGTGCCCGTGCCTTCGCAGGCCGCGCAACCCTCCGCCGTCCAGACCTTCTCGGGCGCATCCAGCCCAAGCCCCTGCAAGAGCTTGCGCGCCCGCGCGGGAAGCGCCTGCGGCTTGCGGCAGTGCGGACACAGGCGCTTGAGCAAGTTTTGGCTGGAGACGGCCAGCAACGCCTCGGCGATCAAAAACGGCCGCGCGCCCATGTCCACGAGCCTGAGCACCGTGTCCGCGGCCGAGTTCGTGTGCAGCGTGGACAAAAGCAAGTGCCCCGTAAGCGATGCGCGCAAGGCGATCTCGGCCGTTTCCTCATCGCGGATCTCGCCCACGAGCACGACATCGGGATCGTGCCGCAGCACATTGCGCAGCACGCGCGCAAAGGTGAGGCCTGCTTTGGGCTGCACCTCAATCTGATTCACGCCCCTGTGGCGATACTCCACGGGGTCTTCAATCGTGAGCACATGCACGGGGTGCTTGGCCACTTCCTTGATGAGCGCAAACAATGTCGTGGATTTTCCGGAACCGGTGGGGCCTGTGACCAAGATCATGCCGAAGGGCTTGCGCACGAGTTCAAGCAAGCGCGTGCGGTCTTCGTCGCGCAGACCGATCTTGCGCACATCCACAAGCTCCTCGCGCCCAAGCACGCGCATGACGATGGATTCGCCATACACATTCGGGATGAGCGACACGCGCAGCTCATAGGGCGTGCCGCGCCAGCGCAAAAGCAGCCGCCCATCCTGCGGAAGGCGATGCTCGGCGATGTCCATGCGCGCGAGCACCTTGATGCGCGAAACCAGCTTCGGCCCGAGTTCGCCGCGAAAGCGCGTCTCTTCGCGCAGATCGCCGTCAATGCGATAGGCAAGCACGAAGGCGTCCTCTTGCGGAAGTAGGTGGATGTCGGAGGCGCCGCGCTCCAGGCCACGCACGATCATGCGATTGACGAGCCGCACGATCGGCGGCGCATCCACCTCCTCCCCCACCTCCACGCGGTCTTCCTCTTCGGGCGCAGACTCAATCACAAGCGCATCGGCCTCTTCCCAATCGGAAAACAGCTCCGAAATATGCCTGCGGATTTGGGAAGGACGGGCAAGCACAAGCCGCAGTCGTTTTCCCGATACAAAGCGAAAGTCGTCATAGGCCTCGTTGTCCACGGGATCGCTGGTCGCCACGACGAGTTCGTCGTCCTGCAAACGGATGGGCAGCCATTCGTGCTTGCGCACGAGCGCTTCGGGCACCGCATAGGCCGCTTGCGGATCCACGGCATCCGGCGCATCCAAATCCACGACGGGCAAGTGAAACTTCGCCGCCAGTGCGCGCACAAGCCTTTCTTCATCCACCTTGCCCTCTTCCAGCAAAATCTCGCCAAGCCGCTTGCGCCTGCGCCGCTCCTCTTTTTGCTGCTCCAGCGCCTTTTGCAGCTCCTGTTCCTCCACAAGCCCCTTTTCCAGCAGGATCTCCCCGATCCGCTTGCGGCGTTTTTCCTCTTTTTGCTTTGAGGCCGTGCCGCGCGCACCCAGCATCTCGCCCAGGCGCTTGGCAAGCTCCTTTTGCCGCACAAGCCCCGCACGCACGGCATCCGCGCTGGCAAGCCCCTCGGAAACGAGGATTTCGCCGATCTTTTGCGGGCGCTCCAGATGGCGCACGCCCGCGCGGAAGAAAAACCAACGCGTGGGATCCTCGGGCTTCGGCTGCCGCGGCCAAGCGAAAAACCCTTGCGGATGCACATCGGTGGCGAGCACCTCCACGGCAAAGCGCTCGCCATGCACGCTTACGACATCCAAAGGCTCAAGCCCCTCGGGGCGACTGATCTCCTTCTCCCAAAATGCGATCCAAGCCGCATGCCGCGCGGGGTTTTCCACGATCCTCTCCGCGCCCGGCGTGGCCAGCACGATTCTCGGCGCGTCCGGCGTAAAAGGAGCAGCAAGCTCGCCCTCCAGCGTCTCACCCGAAAGAAGCCTTAGTTTTGCGCGCATTTACCCTCCATTGCGCAGCGCGCCTTCATCGGCGAGCTGCTCAGCCGTGCGCCACCGATTGCGCCCGCCGCGCTTGGCGAGATACAAGGCCTGATCGGCCGCGCGAAACAGCGCGTTCCAGTCCTTGCCGTGGTGCGGAAACACGGCCACGCCGGCGCTTGCGGTGATCACGAGCTCCCCTGCGGAGGTCGCAAAAGGCTCAGCACGCACCTCGGCAAGCAAGCGCTCGGCCGCACGCTCGGCCTGGGCGAGATCGGTCTCCGGAAGAAGAATGGCGAACTCCTCACCGCCATAGCGCGCCAGCAAGTCGGAAGCGCGCGCGGCGCGCTTGAGCCTGCGCGCGAACTCGCGCAGGGCTTCATCGCCGACCGCATGGCCGAAGCGGTCGTTGATCTCCTTGAAGTGGTCCAAATCCAACAGCACGAGCGCAAGCGGATGGCGATGGCGGCGTGCGCGGGCGATCTCGCGCTCGGCTGCGCGCATCAGCCCCCGCCGATTCAACAGCCCCGTAAGCGGATCCTCATCCACGAGCGCTTGAAACTGCTGCTCGCGCGCAAGCCACCAACTCACATCGCGCAACAGCACAACGAGATGATCGCCCACGGGCACCGCCGCAAGCTCCACGGGCCGCACCACCCCGTCCGCCTGGCGCAAAAAGGTGCGCGGCAGCACCTGGCGCCGCCGTTGCGCGCGCGCCGAGGCCACGGCCTCCATCCACGCCTCTTCTTCCGCGGGCGTAAGCGCATAGCGCGCGATCTCCTCTACGGCCGTGCCCTCCGCAAGCGCCCCAAGCCAGGCTTCGGCCGCAGGATTCGCCCACACAAGCTGCCCATGCGCGTCGTAAAGCAGCACAGGTTCCGTAAGCTCGTCCAGCATCGCTTCCAGCCCCACGAGCCACTCAAGCCGCGTGCGCGCTTGAGACGGACGCATGTGGTTGATGCGCGCAAGCGTATCCAGAGGCGCACAGGCGCGGACGACGAAGAGCACAAAGGCAAGAAAGCCCAGCGTGCGCAGCAGCTCCGCCACGGAGGGCGCAATCGGCGCATCCCACACGAGCACAAGGGCATCGCCGCAAAGCCACAGCACCGCGCCGAAGATGGCCCAGCGCTCGCCTTCATAAGCCTTGCGGCGCCATTGGCGGCGGCCGAGCACGAACAGTACCACGACGAGCGCCAGCGCGCGCAGCGCAACGAGCAGCGAAAAGCTCAACCCCCCATCCACCTTCGCAAATATGGCAAGGCGCGCAAGCGAGGTCTAGCGAGGCCGCGCGCGAAAACCCGTAGCCACAAGGTAAATCTCGGCGGATTCCGGGCGGCTGGCTGCGGGCTTGATCGCGCGCACCTTGGCAAAGCGCGCGCGCACTTGGGCGCACAGCGCCTCCCATCCCTCACCGCGAAAGGTTTTCACGACGAATGCGCCTCCCTCGGCGAGAAACACCTCGCACCAACCAAGCGCCGCCTCCGCAAGCCGCATGGCCAAGGCTTGATCGCGCGCGCGCACGCCGGAGAGGTTTGGCGCGGCATCGGAAACCACGATCGCCGCCTTGCGCGCGCCCACGATGCGCCGCACTTCTTCTTTCGTTCTCTCCTCTTCCATGTCCCCGCGCACCACTTCCACGCCGCGCATGGGCGCGATGGGAAGCAGATCCACGGCCACCACAAGCCCCTGCGGCCCCACCCTCTTGGCAAGCTCCGCGCTCCATGCGCCTGGCGCGGCGCCAAGATCCACCGCAATGGCGCCTTTGGGAATATGGATCCCCGCGCGCGCCAGGATCTCGGCAAGCTTGTAGGCCGCGCGCGAGCGCTTCCCCTCGGCCTTGGCGCGGCGCACGAAGGGATCGCGCACATGCCGCGCAAGCCAACGGCGCGTCTTGCGGCGACTCATGCCTTGAGCTTCCAGCCTGCGGCCCAAAGCCGCCAAGCAAGAACAAAAAGCAAAAGCGCGGCCGCCGCAAGCGGCGCAAGCCCCCACCAAGGATCGGCATCGGCCACGCCGAGCACGGCGAAGCGGAAGCCGTCCACGAGATGGAAAAACGGATTGGCGAGATGCAAGCTGCGCCAAAGCGGGGGAAGGCTTTGCACGGAATAGAATACGCCGGCCAAGAAGGTGAGCGGCATCACCACGAAGTTGGTCACAAGCGCCACATCGTCAAAGCGCCGCGCCCAGATGCCCGCAATCAGCCCGAGCGCGCCCATGATCGCGCCGCCCAATACCGCATAGCTCAGCGCGAGCCAAGGATGCGGCCAAGCAAAATGCACGAACGGCACAAGCGCGAGCAAAAACGCGCCAGCGCACACAAGCCCGCGCACGACCGCAGCGGCCACGAATGCAAGCACCACCTCGGCTGCGGAAAGCGGCGCCATGAGCAGATACACATGCACACCCATCACCTTGCCCGTGATCATGGAGCTGGAGCTGTTCGCAAAGGCGTTTTGCAACAGCGTCATCATTGCAAGCCCGGGGGCAAGAAAGGTGAAGTAATCCACGGGAAGCTGCGCGCGCGGGCGCGCGCCCATCGCATAGTGGAAAACAACGAGATACAAAAGTGCGGTCAGCGCAGGCGCGATGATCGTCTGCACCTTCACATTCAAAAAACGCCGCACTTCGCGCACGAACAAAGTCCAGCACCCATAAGGATTCGTCATGAGGTGCGCCCTCCTCGGTTCGTAAGCCGCAAAAACACATCCTCCAAGTCCTCGCGCCGCACCTCCATCTCCACAGGCGGCCCAAACACGGCCACGGCCGCTTGATAGGCCTCATGCACATTGAGCCGGCCGCGTTCGTCGCGGGCAAGCGCAAGGCAAATGCCCCCCTGCACGCGCCGCGGCCGAAAGCGCGCAAGCCGGGCATCGGCAAGCTGCGCATCGCGCACCTCTCCTTCGGGCCGCAGCCAAAGAAAGGCCGCCGCAAGCTTGCGCATGAGCGTCTCCATCGGCTCCGCGGCCACGAGCCTTCCTTCGCGCAGAATCGCCACATGGTCGCAAAGCTCTTCGGCCTCTTCCAAGTAGTGCGTCGTGAGCAAAATCGTCGTGCCGGCGCGGTTGATCTCGCGCATGAAGTCCCAAAGCCGCCTGCGCAGCTCCACATCCACGCCGGCCGTAGGCTCATCCAGCACGACCACGCGCGGGCGATGCACGAGCGCTTGCGCAACGAGCAAGCGCCTGCGCATGCCGCCTGAGAGCATGCGCGTGTTCTTGTCCGCATGCGCAGCAAGCTCCAAGCGCTGCAAAAGCTCCTCAATCCAGCGCTCGTCGGGCTTGACGCCGTATAGCCCCGAGGTGATGCGCAGCACATCGCGCGGCGTGAAAAACGGATCAAACGCAATCTCCTGCGGCACCACGCCAAGCCTTTTCTTGCACCAAGCGCGCTCGCGGAAGAGGTCGCGGCCGAGAAAGCGCACGGCACCCTTCGTAGGGCGCACGACATCGGCAAGAATGGAGATCAAGGTGGTCTTGCCTGCGCCGTTCGGCCCCAGCAGCGCAAAAAACGATCCCTCCGGCACCGCGAACGAAACATCGTCCAACGCGCGCTTGCCGTTGGGATAGACCTTGGTGAGATGCGACACTTCCAATGCCTGCATGACGGCGCAAAGCCTAGCGCGAAGCGTCATAGGATTGGCCTTGCGCGCAGAGAGGTTTTAGGCTTAAAGCCGAAGGGGGAGCGATGGCGCAGTTTGTAAGCCGCAATCCAGCCACGGGCGAAGTTCTAGCCGAGCACGAGGGCTGGTCGCGCGAGGAGCTCAAAAAGCGCACGCTGCGCGCGCACGCGGCCTGGGAACGCTGGCGCACGCTTGCCGTGCACGCACGCGCCAAGCGCTTGGAAAGCTTGGCCGGCGTGTTGGAGGCACGCGCGGACGAGGCCGCGCGCACGATCACGCGCGAGATGGGCAAACCCATCCGCGAAGCGCGCGCCGAGGTCATGAAATGCGCGCGCACATGCCGCGAGCTTGCCCGCCGCGCCCCTGATTGGCTTGCGCCGAGACGCATAGACGAACCGGACTTGCGCGCACTCGTCGTCTTTGAACCGCTGGGCGTGATCCTCGGCGTGATGCCGTGGAACTTCCCGTTCTGGCAAGTCGTGCGCTTCGCCGCGCCGCTGATCGCCGCAGGCGGCGGCGCGATCATCAAGCACGCGCCGAATGTGGGCCTGTGCGCGCAAATGCTGGACGAGATCTTTCAGGAAGTCTTCGGCGAGCTCGTGCAGGTGGGGCTGTTTGCGGAATCGCTCGTCGCCGAAGCGCTTGGTTGGGACGAAATCCAAGGCGCGAGCCTCACGGGAAGCGTGCCCGCAGGCCGCGCCGTGGCCGAGGCCGCAGGCCGCTTCGGCAAGCCTTGCGTGCTGGAGCTTGGCGGCAGCGACCCTTATCTCGTGCTGGAAGATGCGGACTTGGAAGCCGCGGCAAGCGCTTGCGTGCAAGCGCGCATGATCAACTCGGGACAGACCTGCATCGCCGCCAAGCGCTGGATCGTCGTGGAAGCCGTCTATGCGCGCTTCGCCGAACTCGTGGCCGATGCCATGCGCGCGCTGCGCATAGGTGACCCCATGGATGCGCACACGGACATCGGCCCGCTTGCGCGCGCGGACTTGCGCGACAAGCTCGCGTCTCAAGTGGAGCGCAGCCTCGCCGCCGGCGCAAAGCTTCTCTTTCAAGGCGAAGCGCCCCGTCAAGGATACTTCTTCCCGCCCACCCTGCTTGGTGAGGTCAAGCCGGGCATGCCCGCGTTTGAGGAAGAAATCTTCGGCCCCGTGGCCT
>WFOX01000233.1 GCA_015487905.1 Mariprofundales bacterium | reverse complement strand
CCCGGTGTCGCCGGCGGCGCCTGCGTGAGGAACGCGGCCACATCCTTGATGTCGTCGTCCGTGAGCTTGGCCGCGACCTTGCGCATCATGCCCATCGGATCGTTGTCGCGCGCATTTTCATCCTGCGTGTGTGGCGTCGTCGCGCCCAGACGGAACGCCTCAAGCTCATGCTTGATGTAGGTGTAACGCTGCCCAACGATGGCCGGGAAGATGCGGCCCGCCGAGCGGCCGTTGAAGCCGTGGCAGCTCTTGCAGGCCGGCACGCCGCGCTCCGGAATGCCGAAGTTCACGATCGCCCAGCCGCGTGCCACATTGCCCACTTCCACGCCGTTTTCGCGCAACTTGTCCAGATCCGAACCGAAAAACGGCGTTTTCAGCGTATGCACGAAGGCGACGACATTGCGCATGTCCTCATCGGTAAGCGCCTTAGCGATGTCGTTCATCGCAAAGGCCGTGTTGTCCACGCGCTTGTCGGTCTTGAAGTCCATGAGCTGCTTGAGCTCATAGGTGCTCACCTGATAGGCAAGCCTAGGAGCACCAAGGTCATCGGAACCCAGCCCGTCCTCACCGTGGCACGAGGCGCAAGCGGGCACCTGATCGCCCTTGCCCTCAAAGTAGATTTTGCGACCCTCAACCGGATCGCCCATCAGCCCTTCTGCCGCCTGCGCGCTTGGCACAAGCACAAGCGCAGCGGCCGCAGCCATAACAGCCCCGATCCATGCATGCGTCTTCATCGGCTTCCCTCCATATCCCCTGGGATTTTACTGTTGACCTTTTTGCGTGCGGCGCTTCGCGCTCTGATACATCAGAAACGCGATGCCATAGGCAACGACGACGATGATCCCATACAGCAGGAAGATCGTGTCGTTTTGGAACATGATGGATTCTTCAATGAACTTGGCCACCATGCCTCAACCTCCCTAGTGCGGTATTGCGCCTTAACCTTACGAGGTTTTCATCGGATTGCAAGTGTAGCTTCATGCTGGTTCATAAAGCAAGGCGCCCGTGGCGAACACGACAAGGCGCGCGGCTGCGATCCCCTTCGCAAGCGCGCGATGCTCCGCGCGCGCCGCTGCATCCCCGCCTTGCAGCCTCTTGCCTGCGCGCCATTGCAGCACTTCCAGCGTGTAAAGCAAAAGGCCCAGGCCAAAGTGCGCCCATACGAGGAAGGAGAGGATCTCTTGCTGTTCAATGAGGCGCTTGCCCCAATCGTGCGTAAGGTAAAGGTAAAAAGGAAAAGCGAAGTCAAAGATGATGAGCGCGCGCATCATCGCGGCATGCAGGCGTGCGCGGCGGCGTGCAAGATACGCGCCTCCCATCCACACGAAACTTGCAAACACCAAAAGGAAGGTGATAGGCATGCGCCAACTCTAAAAACGCCGCGTCATTGGCGGAAGGTGCGGTTTTCTTTACCCTTGCGCCCATGTCCGAACATCGGCGGCTTGCGAAGTTCCTCGTCGTCTCGGCGGCCTCGTTCTTCATCGGCACCGTGCATGGGCTGTTGCAGGTCGTGCCGCCCGTGCGCCATTGGCTGGACTCCATCGGCAGCCCCTACGGCGGCCCGGGCCACATGATTGATCCGCTTGCGCATGCGCACATCAACCTCGTGGGCGGCGTCACGCTGCTCGTGATGGCGATGACCTATTACCTTCTTCCCAAGGCACTCGGGCGCCCCATTTACTCCGTGCGCCTTGTGGAGCATTCGTTTTGGTGGACGACGATCGGGGTCGCCAGCTTTTACATCGCGCTGCTCGTCTTCGGCTTCGTGGAAGGGCATTTTTGGCTCGCCGACCCCGCCAAGGTGCCCGAGATTCATCGCTATTACGGCCCCGTGATCTCCATCGCCTCCACGATCCTCGCCATCGGCTTCTGGATCTTCTTCGCCAACATCCTCATCACCTTCCTGCGCGCGCGGCGATGACGCGCAAGCAGTGCGGCTGTCCTGCCCACCCGCCCGACTGGCGCGGGGATTTGGATCTTGGCGGCATGCTTGTGCACGAGATGCCCGTGCCGATGTTCCTGCACATGCCGATCGGCTTGGAGGCCATGCGCGAACGCCAGCTTGCGGACATCGCGCGGCTGGAACTGCACGAGCGCTGGCCGGGCTTTGTGCTGTTGCGCACGGGGATGCTGCGCGGACGGCTTGTGCTGCCGCTTGCCGAGGAGCACTCGCCTGCGCGGCGCGTGCTGCGGCTGCCCATGCCGTTTCATGTGCGCGCCGTGCTGCACAAAGGCCCCATCACGCGCCTCAAAGACACGATCCGCGCGATGCAGCGGGAACTCATTCAGGAAGCGAAGATGCCGAGGGAGCTTTATCTTGCCTATCTCAACTGCCCGCGCTGTGAGAAGGGTGAGAGCGCGCGTGTGCTTGTGGTGCGCCGCTGGGAGGCAAGCCCACGCCTTGCGCGCAAGCTCCGCCGCTAATCCAGGCGCACCTCAATGTGGCTGCGCTCGGCAAGCAAGCCATAGCGCGGCTGCCCGCGCGGGCCGATGTTGACGATCTTGAGCGCCTCGGCGCGCGGATCCACGGAAAAGGCCTGCTCAATCTGCTCGGCGATGCGGCGCAAAGGCTCAGCCAGATTCGTGCGCGCCGCGTTCTTCGCGGACCAACTCTTGCGGAACTTCTCCACCTGCGGGTGATCCATGCCGCCGAACTGCGCGCGCATGCGGACAAGCTCCGCCTTGCGCGCCTCAATCGCATCCACGCTGAGGAAACACTCACGGCAATCGCCGCAGAGGCTGCGCTCGGGCTTGCGGCAGCGATGCAGCTTCTCCTCCGCAAAGAACTGATAGATCGCGAACTCGCGCGGCGGCAACTCCAGCTCGCGTCCCAAGCTTTCCACGATGCGGCGGCGCACATGCAGCACGAGATGCGGCTGCATCGCGAGATCCACGGCGCGCTGCGCGGCCTCCGCAAGGCGCTCAATGGGCACCTTGCCCGCCGCAGGCTTAAGATGCCCGCGCAGCCGCACGAACGGCACATCCACAAGCCGAATGCGCGCGCGCTCAGCGCGTGGCGGCGTGAAGAAGCCCGGGCGCTCCCATTCAAGCGGCGCAAGCACATGCAAAAGCCGATCCTGTGGACGGCCGAACAATGTCATCGCAAGCCCCATCATGTAGCCCATCGTTTTGCGGCCGCCGGCCAGCGAGGCCGAAATGCGCCGCGCGCAAGCAACCGCTTCATCCACGGCGGCAAGGATCACCTCGCTCATGCGCTTGTGCGTTTCGTGATCGTGGATGTCCGTAACACCCTCGGGCACGCGCATTTGGATCGCCTCAGGTTGCATGCCCGCGTATTCGGGCCATTCACGCACGAAACGCGCCCAGCCTTCGTCGCTTGCAAGCGCGTGCGCAAGCGCCTTGCGCCCTTCCTCGGTGGTGATCACCCAAACGGCCTCAGGTGGATCCTCAGCCAATGCGGCCAATGTCTCCGCCAAAATCGCCGGTGAGCGACCCAACACGAACAACGCAAGATGTTCCACGCCGCCTCCTTTGCGTGCAGGAAGCGTAGGGGACACATGCAAACCAAAAAAGGGGGGTGGGCGCGCCCACCCCCGTGCGCTCAAAAGACCTTCTGGAAGTTGTGGTTGATCACCTTGCCCGTTTGCAGATCCACATTCACGGTGAGCGTGTTGCAGCGCTCGGTCGTGGAGGTGCCGCCAAGCCCGAGGATGCCCATGGAGCCGCCCGAGGTCTTGCAGTGCTTCCAAACGAGCAGCTTCTTGCCGGCCACATCGGTCTCCGAAGTCGGCGCGCCAAAAAGCGCGAGCACCTCATCCAGCGTCGTCTCCCCGTCCTTGATTTCGGCCACCTTGTCCTTCGGGATCGGGTTGCCCGTCTCCGTTTTGATCGCATGCGCCGCGCAACCCGCCATCGCAAGCGAGGCGGCCGCCACCAGCATCATGCCCTTCTTCATCGCGATTTCCCTCCTCGTTGATGGATTGCGGCGCATGCAAGCAAGCCGCACCCATCCCGTCGCGCTTCACAAATTTGGGAACGGCTATCGGTTCGTGCGCAAGAAAGCGATCACATCGCGGATGTCGCGTGCAGCCAGAGGCGGAATCTGCATCTTCGTATTCGGCTTGATCCTGCGCGGCCCTGAAAGCCACGCAAACAGCGCCG
Organism: Mariprofundales bacterium; assembly: GCA_015487905.1. GTDB lineage: Bacteria > Pseudomonadota > Zetaproteobacteria > Mariprofundales > S012-25 > S012-25. The sequence continues at coordinate 233 of WFOX01000233.1, read as the reverse complement.
CTTCATCCCAGCGCGCAAATGGCACGCCTGCAATGCGCGGCTTGCGCCCGAACACGCCCTTGAGACCCGGCCCGATCTTCGGCGCATCGCGAAAGAGGAAATGACACGGGCCGCAGCGCACCTCGGCAACGATGCGCCCGCGCACGGGATCGCCTGCTTCTGCCGCAAGCGCGCGGGTGGCAATCGCAAGCGCCCAGGCAAGCAGCATGAAAGCAAGCCGCCTCACGATCCCT
>WFOX01000232.1 GCA_015487905.1 Mariprofundales bacterium | reverse complement strand
GAGGGATTCGTGCGCTTTGCGCTCATTGAAAACGAACACCGCATCCGCCAGGCGCTGCGCGGCATCCGCAGGCTCTTTCGCGCAGGCGCCTATGTGGGCAAGGAGGAGGCATGAACCCGTTGCGCGTGGCGATTTTGGGACTGGGCACGATCGGCACGGGCGTGGCGCGTTTGCTTTTGGAGCATAAGGAGCTTTTGGCCGCGCGCGCAGGCCGGCCTGTCAAGCTCGTCGCCGCCGCCGACCGCGATCTTTCCCGCGATCGCGGCCTGGATCTTTCGGGCGTGCAGCTCTTTGACGATGCCGAAAAACTTTTGCGCGAAGCGGAAGCGGATGTGGTCGTGGAACTCATCGGCGGCTATGAGCCGGCGCGCTCGCTTGTGCTTGCTGCGATTGCGCAAGGCCGGCATGTGGTTACGGCCAACAAGGCGCTCATTGCCAAGCACGGCGAAGAGATCCTTGCCGTCGCCGCGAAAAAAGGCGTGGCCGTGCTCTTTGAGGCCGCAGTCGGCGGCGGGATTCCGATCCTCAAGGCCCTGCGCGAGGGGCTGGCCGCCAACCGCATCACCTCGGTCATTGGCATCTTGAACGGCACCTGCAACTTCATCCTCACGCGCATGGAGGAAACGGGCGAGGACTTTGCAAGCGCGCTTCGGGAGGCGCAGGCGCGCGGCTATGCCGAGGCCGATCCGAGCCTGGATGTGGACGGGGTGGATGCCGCGCACAAGCTCGCGATCCTTGCGGCGATGGCCTTCGGCGCGCGGCTCAACTTTGCGGGCGTGCACACGGAGGGCATTGCGCGCGTCACCCCCATTGACATGGAACATGCGCGCGAGCTCGGCTACCGCATCAAGCTTTTGGCGGTTGCGCGCCCGCATAAGCAGGCGATTGAGATGCGCGTGCATCCGGCGCTCGTGCCGCTTTCCTCGCCGCTTGCCGAGGTGCGCGATTCCTACAATGCGGTCATGGTCGTCGGCGACTTCGTGGAGAAGACGATGTTTTACGGGCGCGGCGCCGGCGAGCGCCCGACGGCAAGCGCTGTGGTGGCCGATATTTTGGATATTGCGCGCACGAACGGCGCGGGGCTTGCGCCGCCGATGGGCTTTGTGGAGAGCGAGCGCCGCGCGATTCCGGACTTGCCGATGGCCGATGTGGAAACCGAGTATTACATTCGCTTAATGGTGCGCGACAAGCCCGGCGTGATTGCGGCGGTCACGGGGATTTTGGGCGATCACCGCATCAGCCTGGAGGCGCTCGTGCAAAAGGAACGCCACGCCACGCGCGCCGTGCCGGTCGTGATGCTCACGCACACGACGCGCGAGGGGAACCTGCAAGCGGCGGTGGCGCGCATCGCGCACCTTCCCGATGTCGTGGAGGAGCCGCTCATCTTGCGCGTGGAGAGGGTGTGATGCCGCGTTATGAAGGGGTGGTTGCGCGCTATGCGGCCTTTTTGCCGGTCAAGAAAGACGATGCGATCATCACGCTGTATGAGGGCAACACGCCCCTGCACGAGGCCTATCGGCTGACCAAGGCCATCAATCCGCGCCTGCGCATCTTTCTCAAATACGAGGGCCTCAACCCCACGGGATCGTTCAAGGATCGCGGCATGACGATGGCGGTCACACGCGCCTTCAACGATGGCGCCGAGGCCGTGATCTGCGCCTCCACGGGCAACACCTCGGCCTCGGCCGCGGCCTATGCCGCGAACTGCGGGCTGCGCGCTTATGTGCTCATTCCCGAGGGCAAGATCGCCTTCGGGAAGCTTTCGCAGGCCGTGCGCTACGGCGCCCGGATCATCCAGGTGCGCGGCAACTTTGACGATGCGCTCAGGATCGTGCGGCGCCTGGCCGAAGAAGGCGTGGCGACTCTGGTCAACAGCGTCAATCCCTACCGCATTGAGGGCCAAAAAACCGCGGCCTTTGAGATCGTGGATGAGCTTGGCTTTGCGCCCGACTTCCATGCGCTGCCCGTGGGCAATGCGGGCAACATCACGGCCTATTGGAAGGGCTACAAGGAATACTACGAGCGGCGCGTGAGCGACAAGCTTCCCAAGATGCTCGGCTTTCAGGCCGAAGGTGCCGCGCCGATTGTGCTTGGCAAGCCCGTGAAGAACCCCGAAACCATTGCCACGGCCATTCGCATCGGCCATCCGGCCTCGTGGGAGGGGGCGATCCGCGCGCGCGACGAATCCGGCGGGCGCATTGAGGCCGTAAGCGACGAGGAGATCATGCAGGCCTATG
>WFOX01000231.1 GCA_015487905.1 Mariprofundales bacterium | reverse complement strand
TTTTGGCGATGTTCCTTGGAAAGCGATCACGAACCTCGCTGAGATCTGGCAGTCTCGTGTAGTCTTTGAGCTCCAGCATCACGATCTCGCCATTGTGAATCCAGCAAAAATCCATTTCTCGTAGGTGAGCGCCTTTCAAGGCGTGATAGGCGCGCAAATCCTGAAAACGAAAATGTTCTCCTTGCGGCAGTCGCACCTCCAGCCCGCTTTCAATGTAGGAAACCCGTTCAGTCATCTCCCAATGCTTCTGCGTAATCAAGCTCCATGTCTTCGTGCAGCAACTGGAGCGACTGAGCAATGATGGGATTGTCCTCCGGCAATGGCGCAGAAAGGGATTGGAGGCGCGCTTGCACCGCTTGACCATCATCACGCAGATCCACAAGCCGGGCTGCGTGTTCCGATTTTTTGCGGCGTGCCAGTTGTTGCAAGCGTTTGAGGACGAAGTAGCTGTGCGTGGCAAGAAACACTTGCACCGGCGTCTTTTCTGCAAGCCAAAACAGTAACTCCGCGAATGCCACTTCCGCGCGGGGATGCAGATTCGCCTCAGGCTCATCCACGAACAAAAATCCTCCCTTCTCCAGATCCAAGCGCCGATTTCTCAAAAGACGAAAAAGCACGCCCGCCTTTTTCACGCCTTCAGCCGCAAGCGCAATCGGAATCCATTGCTTGTTTTTCTTCCACCAAATCCGTCCCTTTTGATCCATCACGACATCGCCGCCGCCTGTGGCCTCATAAAGCTTGCGCGTGCCTTTGCGCACAAAGGCGGCAGGCGCGCCTTTTGGAATATCCGCTTGGTAGTCTTTCCAAAGATCCAAGTAGGTGTCATCAAAAGCGGCAAGCGGCTTGTGTTCGCGGGTTTCACGGATGGCCGGTGCCATTGTGAGCACTTCTTTGGGCGGCAAAAAGACCGCAGAGATCCCTTCCAATGCCTTTAGTCCTTGCTCGGTGTGATGCGCAAGCTCCTTGGTGGCGCGCGCACCCCATGAAAATGCGATTTTTCCTCCTTCCCAACCGAGCTCAACTTCGGCCTTTTCGTGGCCTTTGCGCACCAGTCTTCCCAATGCAAGCGTCTCTGTATCGGGCAAGAACACCCATTGCAGCTTTTCCGCCAAAAGCGCAGGCCACGGGGACGCTTGCGGGCCTTCATGCGTAAGCCAATAGCGTTGCGCAGCGCGTGTGATCGCATAAAGAAGCTTGAGCAGCCATGTTTTGCCGGTGCCGTTTTCGCCCACGAAAACCACGAGATCCGATGCAAGTTGCAAATGGAGCCCTGCAAAGCAGCCCAGTCCCCGCACCACAAGCGATTGCAATCGCGGCATATGGCAAGATTATCTCAGAAGAGGGGAAGGGCAAGCGCATCTTCCCCGTAGCGCACATGCACGCATTGCACGCGCCGGTGCATACGCGCAAGCGCATCCGCAAGCATCTGTGCGGCATCGGCAAGGCCCGGCGCCGGTTCGTTGATGACGACCCGAGTAGGCGCGCAGCCGATTGCGGCCAGCGCCTCCAACGACAGCAAGGTATGGTTGATCGCGCCGATGCGGGCTGCGGCCACAAGCCAGACCTCGCAAGCATCGGCAAGCGCCCGAATCCAGTCGCGCACCTCAAAGTCCCAGGTGAGCGGCACGCGCACGCCGCCGATGCCCTCCAGCACGACCGGCCCGGGCATATCCAGCCGCGCGCGGCACCAATCCAGCAATGCCGACACATCCAACGGCCTTTTTTCCCGCGCGGCGGCGATCGCCGGCGCCGCAGGCGTGTTCCAGCACTGAAAGCAAACCTCGTCTTCCGGGATCCCTTGGGCTGCGGCCAAGGCCGCCACATCCTCGTTGCGTCCCTCGGCATCCACGCCTGCGGCAAGCGGCTTGTAGGCGCGCACGCCCATGCCGCGCACGAGCGCCAGCGCCAGATGCGTCTTGCCTGCGCCCGTGTCCGTGGCCGTGAGAAAGACCTTCATCGCGCAGGCCGGATTGGGATTGCGCATGTAGGCGCCTTGCGCGCAGCCCAGGCCTGCGCATAGAGGACTTCAAAGCTTGCGCGCACGCCCTGCTCATCCGAAAAGCGCGCCGCATAGCGCCGCGCGAGTTCTTCTAGCCATCTGCGCCCGCCCAAGCCCCGACGCGCAGGCGGCAGCGCCGCCGCAGACGCCCCGATCGCCTTAAGCTCGCGAAACAACGCCATCGCATCGGGATAATGGCGCACGATCAGATCGGCATCGGCCACCGTCGTCTCCACGGCCTCGGCGTGCAGAAGATCGCCGAGATCCATCACATCGGGAAACGGCAGCACGCGAAACGGCGCGCCCATCTCGGCGAGCACCTCGCGCAGCTCCCAAAGCGTGCGCCGCCCGAAGGTGGAAAGCACAATGAGGCCCCCTGTGCGGCACACGCGCCGCATCTCGCGCACGACGGCCACGGGATCGCGCACCCATTGCAGCACGAGGCTTGCACCGACGAGATCAAAGGCCTCATCGCGAAACGGAAGTGTTGCGGCATCGGCGCAGCAAAAGGCGCGGCAGCGCCGCGGCCAAACGCGCTTGGGAAGCCTTCTGCGCGCTTGCGCGAGCATCGCCTCGGCGATGTCGGCATAGACAAGGCGCGCCTTCGGATAGCGCCGCTCCAGCCGCTCGCCGAAGAAGCCCGTGCCGCAGCCGAGATCCAGCACGCGCCGCGGCGCGATCTTCGTAAAGCGCAGATGCTCATCCAGCCTTTGCGCGACCTCGGCCTGCAAGGACGCCGTCTCGGTATAGCGGCTGGCTGCGCGCGCAAAGGCGCGGCGCACCTTCACGGGGTCAGGAAGGCCGATGTCCATGCGCGCAAAGTCTCCATAAACGACACAGGATGCGTCCACATCGGCGCATGCCCGGCTTCTTGGAAACACACGAACATCCCGCGCCCACGCCGAGCGCTTGCGCGCACGGCCTGTGGGGAGAGCACCGTATCGCGCGCGCCCGCCATCCAAAGCGTGGGCAGCGCAAGCTCGGCAAGCGCTCCGCGCAGATCCAATGCCCGCAGCAGCCCAAGCCCCTCGGCGCGCGCCTTGGCAGGCGGGGCGTGTTTGCCAAACAGGGCGGCATCGCGGCGCGCGCCAAGCGCAAGCAAATAAAAGCGTCGCAATGCCGCTTCTTCGGCAAAGCCCGCAAGCACGCTTTCCGCGACACCCCAAGGCCAATCCTTGCGGCGCACGAAGCTTGCCGCCGCAGCGACAAGCACAAGCCCCCGAAAGCGCCAAGGCTCTTTGGCCGCCGCAGCAAGCAGCAGCATGCCGCCCAGCGACCAGCCCACGCCGATGCAGGGCTTCTCAGGAAGCATTCCTCGCAGCGCCGCCACCCACTCGCAGGCAGGTAAGAGGGGCGCACCCGCATGGCCAGGCAGGGAAAGCATCGTGGCCGCAGGAAATGCCGGCGCGATGCGCGACCAGATGGCGGGCGTAAAGCCCCAGCCGTGCACGAAAACCCAAGGCGCGCTCATGCAGGCAAGGCCTCAACGAGCGCTTGAACGACCTCCAGAGGATGCGCAGCCGATAGCGAAATGCGCAATCGGGCCGTGCCCTCGGGCACCGTGGGCGGGCGGATCGCAGGCACGAAAAATCCTTGCGCCTCCAACCGCCGCGCCGCCGCAAGCGCCGCCTCATCCTCGCCGAGCACCCAGGGCTGGATCGCCGTGTCGGTGGCGGGACGGCCCTTGGCCGCGGCAAGCTGCTGAAAGGTGCGGATGCGTTCATGCAGGGCATGCACAAGCGCCCCTTCCTGCACGAGCGCCAGCGCGCGCAGCATCGCATGGGCAAGCAGCGGCGGCGGCATCGTGGAGTAGATCGCCGTGCGCAGGCGTTGGCGCAGGCCCTCAATGAACGCCTTCGGGCCGAGCACGAAGGCGCCATAGCCGCCCAGGGCCTTGCCGAAGGTGCCGATCTCCACAAGCCGCGCATGGCCTGCGGCACCTGCCGAAGCGGCAAGCCCGCGCCCGCCCGGGCCGATGACACCCAGCCCATGCGCATCGTCCAGCACGACGATGGCATCGTATTCCTCGGCAAGCGTCAAAAGCCCGCCCACATCGGCGCAGTCGCCGTCCATGCTGAACACGCCGTCTGTCACGATCACGCGCCGCCTGGCGGGCGTGCGCGCAAGCAGCGCGGCAAGTTCGTCCAGGCGCAGGTGCCGGTAGCGCACCAGGCGCGCGCCCGAAAGCCGCGCGCCGTCAATGAGCGAGGCATGCACGAGCCGATCGGCGAAGATGACATCGTGCCGAGCCGCAAGCGCCTGCAACAGCCCGATGTTGAGCAGCATGCCGGAGCCTGCAACCAGCGCCGCCTCATACCCTTTCCAGCCCGCAAGCTCGGCTTCCAGCGCATGCCAGGCGGGATCGTCGCCGGCCACATAGCGCGACGCGCCCGAACCCAGCGGCCCCTCGGCAAGCGCGCCTTTGGCCGCTTCGCGCAATGCGGGATGCCAGGAAAGCCCAAGGTAATCGTTGGAGCCGAAGTCCCAAAGCACGCGCCCCCCTTTGCGGATGCGCGCAGGAGCCACGCGGCGGCTTGCAGTGAGCCTGCGCCTGCGCGCAGGCGGCACATCCGCAAACCAATGGGCTGCATCGGGGGCCATCGGCAGGCATGCTTGGCGCGGATGCGCGCGCTCGCAACGGCGCTATTAGATGCGCTTTTGCCGCCCGCCTGCGCGATCTGTGGGCGGGCCGGAGCCAAGGGGCTTTGCGCGGCTTGTCTTGCGCGGCTTTATCCCTGGCCTGCGGATGCTTGTGCGCGCTGCGGGCGGGAGCTTCCGCGCTGGCTCGCCCCTGGGCCTTGCGCGGGTTGTCTGCGCAGGCCGCCCGTCTGGGCGCGCGCCGTGCATCTTTACATCTACCGTGGTGCGGCGCGCGAGGCCGTGCTGCTGCTCAAGCTCGCAGCGCGCCCTGCGGCGGCGCGCGCGCTGGTGGCGCTTGCGGGAGCGCGGATTCGTGCGGCCGTGCATGCCGAGCACGCGCTTGTGCCGGTGCCTTCGCCGTGGTGGCGGCTTGCGCGCTATGGGATTCATCACACGGGGGTGCTTGCGCGTGCGATCGCCGCGCACACGGGCGCGCGCGTGTATCTTGGTCTCTTGCGTCGGCGGGGGCGCGCGCCGCGGCAATCCGCGCTTTCGGCAAGCGCGCGTCGGCGCAACCTCAAGGGCGCGTTCGTGCTGCGCGGGCGCGTGCCCGAGGGGGTGCGCATGCTTTGGCTTGTGGATGATGTGACCACAACGGGCACAACCTTGCGCGAGGCCGCGCGGGCGCTTGCGCCGCTTGGGCTTCCCATCGGCGTGCTCACATTGTGCCGCACGAAATAAAAAGCGGCGCGGGGTGCGCCCGCGCCGCTTGTGCCGCGTGTGAGGGGGAAGCTTAGATGTCCATGTCCTCGCTTCCGCCGCTCGTCTTCTCCTCTTTCTTCGGAAGCTCGGCCACCATGGCCTCGGTCGTGATGAGCAGACCCGCAACCGAGGCGGCGTTTTGCAGCGCCGTGCGCGTCACCTTCGTCGGGTCAATCACGCCCATCTGGAACATGTCGCCGTATTCTTGCGTCGCGGCGTTGTAGCCGAACGCAAGGTCGGTGTTTTCGGCGACCTTGTTCGCGACCACGGCGCCGTCGCCGCCGCCGTTCTCCACGATCTGACGCAGCGGCTCCTCAATCGCGCGACGCACGATCGCAATGCCGGCGTCCTGATCCTGGTTTTCGCCCTTGAGGTCCTTGAGCGCCTTGGCCGCGCGAATGAGCGCCACACCACCGCCGGGCACGATGCCCTCTTCCACGGCCGCGCGTGTGGCGTGCAACGCGTCATCCACGCGGTCCTTCTTCTCCTTCATCTCCACTTCGGTCGCAGCACCGACCTTGATGACCGCCACACCGCCCGCGAGCTTGGCAAGCCGCTCTTGTAGCTTCTCGCGGTCGTAGTCCGATGTCGTGTCCTCAATCTGCTGGCGGATCTGCGCGATGCGCGCCTCAATGTCCTCCTTCTTGCCGGCGCCGTTGATGATCGTCGTGTCATCTTTGGTGACACGCACCTTGCCCGCGCGGCCGAGGTCATCGAGCGATGCGTTTTCAAGCTTGAGCCCGAGCTCCTCGGAGATGACCTTGCCGCCCGTGAGGATCGCGATGTCCTCGAGCATCGCCTTGCGGCG
>WFOX01000230.1 GCA_015487905.1 Mariprofundales bacterium | reverse complement strand
TCAATGGCCGCCACCCGCAACTCGCGCCCGAAGGCCCTTTTCTTCACGATCCTCATCTTGGCGGCATCCTCGGTGATGAGGACATCCACCACCTCCAGCGGATCGGCGGGATTGCTGAACGACCACGCCCGCATATTCCGCTTGGCGATGAACTCCTCCCGATTCCGGAACACCTCTTCAGCCGTTACGGGCAGGCGCGGCACGAGACCAATGGAAGTCAATGCCTCCTCGCACCGCTTGAATGCCTCGGCGTCCAGCGCAATCGCGATGTCCACATCCACCGTGCCCCGCACGACCCCGTGCAACGCGAGCGCATAACTGCCCACCAGCGCATAGGGCACACCCGCCTGTTCCAAGGCATCTATGACTTTCAAGACAAACACATTGGCAGTATATGCTTGGACTTTTTGCCCCTCAAACGACAGCCGCCTCCGTAAAACGCCCGCTGCCCTCACTTCTCATACAACTTCTGAAACCCTCCCACATCCACATCTTGGATCGGGCCGCGGATCTTCTCAGCCACATGCCAGGACGGGATCCTGAGCTTCGCAGGCAACGCCTTGATATTGGGATAAGTCTTGGTCGGCCCCACCCATCCGTCGGGGCGCTGGTTGAGCGCCTTCCAGAGCTGCTCAAAGCGCTCGTCCACGAGTTGCTTGAACTTCTTTTTGCTCAGCGACTCGTCGAAGCCATAGGCGGCGTAGCGGTCAAGCCAGGCGCGCATGCCACGCATGAGCGCGAGCCACCCGCGCGCGTCCAGCTTGTCCAATGCCCCGAGCACGGTTCTCTCATCGCGCACGGCCTCGCGCATCATGCGCCCAAGCGCAATCTCCACGATCTGGCGGGTGTCCAGGCCCTTGGCGGCCAGGTCATTGATCTCGTCCGCCCCCAGCACCTTGGCCGCGAGCTCGTGCAGGAGTTTCCTGTCCTTGGCGTTGTAGCGCTTGAGCGCTGCAATCGCAGTAGCAAGCGAGCTCTCCAGCCCCATCCCGCTCAGGGCCTTCAGAAACTCCTCCACCGAACGCCGCGCCTTGGGATCACGCAAGGCATTGATGTCCGACGCATGCAAGTGCCAAAGCGCCTCAGCCGCTACATAGACCGTGAGGTTGTAACGGCGCTTGTATTCGCGGTTGCCTTGGGCGGCGTTGGGGTATTTCTTGTCGGCGTAGGCACGGGCGCCGTGTAGGACTACAGCACCTACTGGCTTGCGAGGTTCCAGAGTATATGCCCACTTATAGTATTGGCGCTTCCATGCTTCTGCGGCTCGCAATGCATCCTCAGCGGCTCTAACGGCCTTATCAACATCTTTGTTGGCCCTGAGTATCTGCTGCCAAGCAATGATGTCCGTAATAGTGCTCATCTCACCAGATCCCCTGCATTACTCAGTTTTGCCTCTCGCTATTGGTATCGCTTCTATTGGCATCTTTCTCCTCGTTCTTGCCAGCACCAGCCACCTTCCCAGCACCACCCCCTCTCTTCGCATCCACCACACTCCTGCCAGCCGTGCTCACGAAGGACACCAGGCCGCCCATGCGCTGGTGGACTTCCTGGTCGGACTGGCTGGTGGCTCTATGGTAGGCGTCGCTGCCGCGCGCGTGGATCCAGCCGAGCACGGCGTCCGGAATGTTGTGCACGAGCTTCATGCTCGTGGTGATGATGGTGGTGTAGACGACGGCATAGACGATCAGCATGGCAAGAAACGCGAAGATCGTCGTGCCGTAGGCGAGGTCGAGGGCCGGAATCACGATCGCATTCGCCACCGCCCCCATGCCGTTCATGATGAAGAAGCCCGCGATCGGCCCGATCAGCATCAATGCGGGGCGGGTGATGAGGTAGCCGCCGAAGGCCGGAAGCGATGCATCGGAAGGAAATCCCTGCACGCGACCTCCTCTTGCCTGTCGCCAACCTTGAGCGCCGCAGTTTCCCCTGTCAAGCCCCGCGGCGCCGCAGTGGGCTGCCCGGCGGGTCGCCCCTCCGGTTGCATGTGGCAACTGCCGGCGCAAATGTCGGGCTGAAGCCCGACCTTGTATGTTTCGCCCTGTCCAGTCCGGAATGGGCTGGCCATCCGGGGAGAGGCCGGAGCGACCTGAGGCGTAGCCGCAAGGCCACAGCCTGAACGTAGATCGGCCCTCCCCGTCCCTTTTGCGCACGCTGAAGAATATCCCGGGCTCCCAAGCCCGCATCACAAGGTGGGCGGCGCAAGTGCCCAGGATCGGGGAGCTCCCCGGATGACCCCACCCAAAGGAGGCAACATCATGCCTGCGTATGTCGGCATGGATGTCGCAGCCAAAAGCTTGGCTGTCGCATGGCAGAAAAACAACCGCTGGCACGAAGAGACCTTCCCCAACACGCCCCAAGGC
>WFOX01000229.1 GCA_015487905.1 Mariprofundales bacterium | reverse complement strand
GTCGCATCCAGCGGATCGTGTCCCGAGATGGCGGCCAAAAGCATTGCCGCATCGCGCACATCGCGCGCGAACACGCCCGCCTGATCCAATGAGGAGGCAAAGGCGATGATGCCGCGGCGCGAACAACGCCCATATGTGGGCTTGACCCCCACCACGCCGCAGAAAGCCGCAGGCTGGCGAATGGAGCCGCCTGTGTCCGTGCCGAGCGCCCAAGGCGCCATGCCCGCCGCGACCGCAGCTGCAGATCCCCCTGAGGAACCGCCCGGCGTGCGCGCAGGATCCCAAGGATTGCGGCAAGGGCCGAATGCCGAGGTTTCGTTGGACGAGCCCATCGCGAACTCATCCATATTGGTCTTGCCGAAAAGCACCGCACCTGCTTCGCGCAGCTTTTGCACGACGAAGGCATCATAAGGCGGCCGAAACCCTTGCAGAATGCGCGAGCAGGCCGTTGTGGGCTCGCCTTGAACGCAAAAGATGTCCTTGATCGCGACGGGCATGCCTTCCAAGGGCCTTGCCTCGCCCTTGGCGATGCGCGCATCGCTTGCGCGCGCCTGCTCTAGCACCTTGTCTTCGTCCAAAAACACAAAGGCGTTGAGCTTGGGATTGAGCCGCTTGACGCGCGCCAAAAACGCTTGCGCGAGTGCTTCTGCAGAGATCTCTTGCGCTTGCAATCGGCGTGCAAGCTCGCGCGCGGAAAGATTGAGCTCCATCACTCCACCACCTTCGGCACGACGAAAAATCCGTCTTCCACTTCGGGCGCCACCGCGAGCAACGCCTCGCGCGCGTTCGGGTTCGTGGGGATGTCCGCACGCATCGGGCATGCAAACTCGTGCGGATGCGCGGTCGGCTCCACGCCCTCGGTGTTGAGCTCGTCAAGCTTGCGCACATAGTCCAAAATCCGCGCAAGCTGCGGCTGCAAGCGCTGCGCTTCTTCATCGCTTAGTGCAATGCGTGCGAGCAAGGCCACTTTGCGCACATCCACATCCACGAGCGCTCTCCTCCCTTTTGCGGACGCACGAAGCCTAGGGGGTTTGCATCTCAGGCGCCAAGCCTGCGCACAAGCCCGAGCAAAAACTCCTGATTGCCCTTGGGGCCGAGGATCGGCGAAGGCTCCACGCCCAGCACCGCGCAGCCCGGCAGCTGCAAGGCATAGGCGCGCACCTTTTCTATCGCGCGCGCACGCGCCTGGGTGTCGCGCACAACGCCTTTGGGCACGAAGCGCGGCGCAAGCTCAAACTGCGGTTTGATCAGCACCACGGCCCAGCCGCCGGGCTTGAGCAAGGGCCAGGCGTGCTGCAATGCGCGTGTCGCGGAGATGAAGGACACATCCACGACGAACGCATCCACAGACTCCGGCACGATGCCTTCTGAGAGCATGCGCAAGTGCGTGCGCTCCAGATTCACGACGCGCGCATCACGGCGCAGCTTTTCGTGCAGTTGTCCATAGCCCACATCCAACGCATACACCTTGCGTGCGCCGCGCTGCAACAGCACATCCGTAAATCCGCCTGTGGAGGCGCCCACATCCAAACACACGCACCCTTTTGGCGAGAAACCGAATGCATCCAGCGCATGCGCAAGCTTAAAGCCGCCGCGCGAGACATAGGGAAGCCGTTCTATGATGGCAAGCGCTACGGTTTCCGGCACGAGCTGGCTTGGCTTGCGCGCGCGCTCTTCGCCTACGCGCACCAATCCCGCCATCACAAGCCTCTGGGCCTCGGTGCGGCTTGCCGCCAGCCCCCGCTCCACGAGCAATTGATCCACGCGGCGTTTGCGGCTCACGCCGAAGCGGTGGCGAGCTCCGCCTCGCGCGCGGCCGCAGCAAGCGCATCTACGATCTCGTCCAGATCGCCGTCCAGCACCTCGTTCAAGCGGTGCAAGGTGAGCTTGATGCGGTGATCGGTCACGCGCCCTTGGGGGAAGTTGTAGGTGCGGATGCGCTCCGAGCGGTCGCCCGTGCCGATCTGGCCGCGACGCGCTTCGGCAAGTTCGCGCTCTTTTTCTTCCCGCATGCGCTGATACAACCGCGCGCGCAGCATCTTGAGCGCCGTGGCCTTGTTTTGATGTTGGCTGCGCTCGTTTTGGCATTGCACGACGATGCCCGTGGGGATGTGCGTGATGCGCACGGCGGATTCGGTTTTGTTCACATGCTGGCCGCCTGCGCCCTGGGCGCGGAAGGTTTCAATGCGGAGATCCTCGGGCCGAATCTCCACTTCCACCTCTTCCGGCTCGGGCAGCACCGCGACCGTGGCCGTGGAGGTGTGGATGCGGCCGCCCGATTCTGTTTCCGGCACGCGCTGCACGCGATGGACACCGGATTCAAAGCGCAAGCGCGCGAACGCTCCCTTGCCCACGATGCGCGCCACGATTTCCTTGTAGCCGCCCAGCCCCGTCGCATGCACGGAAAGCACTTCCAGCTTCCAGCCCTTGCGCTCGGCATAGCGCGCATACATGCGAAAGAGATCGGCTGCGAATAAAGCGGCCTCTTCGCCGCCTGCGCCTGCGCGGATTTCCAAAATCACATTGCGCGCATGATCCTCGTCTTCGCGCACGAGCAGCCGACGAAAGCGCTCGCGCGCCTTTTCCATGCGCCCAACAAGCGCGGCCGCCTCCTCGCGCGCAAGTGCCGCAAGCTCGGGATCGGCCTCAGAAGCCAATGCCTCGGCTTCTTCCAACTCGCGCGCAAGGCGCACGAGCTCTTCTGCGGCTGCGGCCACCTCTTCCAGCTCGGCGTATTCGCGCGCGAGATCCGCATATTCGCGGCTGCCCGCCGCTTGGGCCATGCGCGCGGCAAGCTCGTTGCGACGCGCAAGGATCGCTTCAGCCTTTGTGCGCTCGGGAATCTGTGTGCTTGGCATCCGTTTGCTCTTCCATGCCAAAAAGCTTGGCTGCGGCGCCCAAAAGCAGATCCCCTTCCATGTCCTCAGGAAGGTGCTTGAGGGAGACGAACACGGGGTGCAAAAGCTTCTTCATCGCCGCCTCGCCGAAGCGGCGCGCCGCGGCCTGTGCTTCTTCATCCAATCCGCGCAGGTATTTCGCGCGGGCAAGCTCGGCGTCCAGCGCTTGTTGCATGCGCATTTGCAACGCGCGGATGATGGGCACGGCCTCCAGGCTCTTGAGCCACCGCACGAAGTGGCGCGCTTCCTCGTGCAGCAGCGTACGCGCTTGCTCGGCGGCGGCCTCGCGCGCGCGGCGGTTGGAGCTCACCACTTGCTCAAGGTCATCAATGTCAAAGACATACACATCGTCCAACTCCGCCACGCGTGGATCCACATCGCGCGGCGCTGCAATGTCAATGATGAACAAGGGCCGCCCCGCTTCGCGGCGCGCTTGGGCTTTTTGGACGATCTCGGGCGTGATCACATAGTGGGCGGCGCCCGTGCTCGCGATCACGATGTCGGCACCGTCCAAGTAGCGCTCCAACTCGGCAAGCGCAAGCGCATGGCCTTGGAAGCGACGCGCAAGCGCTTCCGCGCGCGCAAGCGTGCGATTGGCGATCCAGATCTCAGCAACACCGGCTGCTTGCAGGTGGGTGGCGGCAAGCTCGGCCATTTCGCCTGCACCGACGAGCAGGACGATCTTGCCGGCGAGCGTTCCGAACATGCGCTTGGCAAGATCCACGGCACAGGAAGCCACACTTACGGGATGCTTGCCGATGTCCGTTTCGCTGCGCGCGCGCTTGGCGGCCGCAAAGGCGGTCTGATACAGCCGATGCAACACATGGCCCACGGATTGCGCCTGACAAGCCGCTTCATAGGCCGCCTTGACTTGGCCGAGGATTTGCGGCTCGCCAAGCACGAGCGAATCCAAGCCTGAGGCGACTTCAAAGAGATGCACGACGGCTTCTTCGTCGTGCTGCGTGTAAAGATGCGGAAGAATCTGGGCAACTGGCTTGCCTGCTTTTTCGGCGAACCATGCATGCAAGGCGCTTGCAGCCTCTTCGGGCGCGTGGGTTGCAACCATCCACTCTACGCGATTACAGGTGGAAAGCAGCACCGCCTCGCGCACGGGCGGCTGCGCAAGCATCTGGGCAAGCTCGGCCTTTGCGGCGTCTTGCGGCACAGCCGCGCGTTCACGCACCTCAATCGGTGCGGTCTTGTGATTGAGCCCTACGCAGCAAAGGCGCATTTCAGAATGCGTCCTCCACGAGCTCGGTTTCTTCGCGCGCCCAGCCCTTTTCCGTGCGACGCCACGCTTGCACCACGAGCCGCCCTTTTTCGCTGGGATCCACAACAAGCACGATCTCGGCTCCCTCTTCCGCGCTTGGATCGCCGCCGATTTGCCAACGCGCACAGCGCTTGGGATCGTGCGCGCTGCACAGACGCGCAAGCACGCCCGCTTCTTCGGCGATCCATCCCTCGCGTTCTATGGCGGCGCGGCGCAAAAGCTCCAGCGCGGCATGGCGCGCAAGTTTCACCATCGGCAAGAAGCCTAAAGCACAGCGAAGCGCGATGCATCAAGCGGACAGGCGCACGGGCATGCGCCGCGGTCCCCAGTTGCCTGCGCGCGCGCCAAAGCGCCCGGGGATCGCCGTGCCGCAATGGCGGCATCGGCCTTCGGCGTCCAACTCGTATGCGTATATCGCATACCAGTCGCGCACGATCACGGGCTTTTGACACGAGGGGCAATAGGTCGTTTGCCCCTCGGGATCATGCACATTGCCCGTATAAACGAAGTGCATGCCCACATCCAGCGCGATTGCGCGCGCGCGGCGTAGAGTCTCAGGAGGCGTGGGCGGGGTGTCTAGCATCTTCCAATCCGGGTGAAAGGCTGTGAAGTGCAAGGGCACATCCGGCCCGAGCTCCTCCACGATCCAGCGGCACATGGCCTTGATCTCCTCGGGATCATCGTTCCAGCCCGGGATCAGCAGCGTGGTGATCTCAAGCCAGCAGTTCGTTTCGTGGCGGATGAAGCGCAAGGTGTCCAGCACCGGCGCAAGCTTGCCTGCACAAAGCTTGCGATAGAAGCGCTCGGTAAACGCCTTGAGATCCACATTGGCCGCATCCATGACGGCAAAGAACTCACGCGCAGGCTCAGGCTCAATGTAGCCGGCGGTGACGGCCACGGTTTGGATGCCGCGTGCATGGCAAGCCCTTGCCGTATCCAGCGCGTATTCAAAGAAAATCACGGGATCGTTGTAGGTGAAGGCCACGGATTGACAGCCATAGCGGGCCGCGGCCGCCGCAATGGTCTCAGGGCTTGCCGCATCCATCAGCCGATCCTGCGCGCGCGCCTTGGAGATGTCCCAGTTCTGGCAGAACTTGCACGCGAGATTGCAACCGGCTGTGCCGAAGGACAGCACGCTCGTGCCCGGATAAAAGTGATTGAGCGGCTTTTTCTCAATCGGATCAATGCAAAACCCTGACGAGCGCCCGTAGGTGGTGAGGATCATGCGCCCGCCTTCGCGCTTGCGCACGAAGCACAGGCCCCTTTGCCCCTCGGCGAGCTGGCACCTGCGCGGGCACAGCGTGCACTCTATCTTCCCGTTGGCGAGCAAACGCCAATAGCGCGCGGGATGCTTGGATTCAGGAATCATCGCGCTCTTCAAACTTTTGCACATGATAGCGCCAGATGCGCACATCGGGCGCCCAAAAGTCGGAAGAAAGCCCCGCTTTGCGTTTCAGAGCCGCCAAAAACGCGCGGGGATCAGGGATCTCATGCCACACCTGCGGCAAAAATGTGGCGCGATGCGCCCCCCACTCCAAAATGATCCCGTCCTTGTAAGGCTGGATTGCGGCGAGCAAAGCCTCTTCGCTGCCGCCGTGTTCTATCGGTTCAGGCTTGCCGAGCACCGAAACCTCTATGCGCACATCGGCAAGCTCATCCGGCGTAAGCGGTGCGAAGCGCGGATCGCGCAAGGCGGCAGCCACGGCGTTTTCGGCCACATCTTCTCCCAGCGGCCTTCGCGGCCACAGCGACCCGATGCAGCCGCACAACGCGCCCTTGCGCGTGCGCAAAGTGACGAAGCTTGCCCCTTCGTTTTCCAACCACGCCGCGCCTTGCGTAAGGGGCGGCCTGCGACGCATGCCAAGCGCATGTTCTATGGCCGCGCGCGCGATGGCCACAAGCGTGTTGCCTGCTTCAGGCGGAAGCTTCATGCCAAAACCCCACGGCCCCGTAGCCGACGACGCGCAACCGATCCCCTGCGGTGTCGCCTGAGTTGCGATAGTCCAAAAGCCGCGCTTGCCAGCCATGTGCGCGCGCATAGGCAAGCAAGCCGTTGATGCCGCCCGCACCACAGGCCTCGTCCCAATCAATCGCAGGCGTAAGCGAAGTGATCCGCGCAAGCGTTTGCTCATCCTTGGCCCGCGCAGCCTCGTAGGGGAGGTAGTGGGATAGATCGCTGCTGATCACGATGGCCGTCTCCGGATCCTCGGCTACGAGGGCAAGCGCCTCTGCGACGGCTTGAGGCGCAGCTTCCCCGACGAGCACAGGCACAATGGCGAACTCACCGGCAAGCGCGCGCTGCAAAAACGGAAGCTGCACCTCCAGCGAATGTTCGGGCGCATGCGCATCATCACGCCAAGCCGCAAGCGGGTGCTCGGCCAGAGTTTGCATGGCCGTTTGATCCACGGGCACGCGTCCAAGCGGCGTTTGCCACCACGCGGCCGAGGAAAGCCCCAGCCCCGCCACATAAACGCGGTGGGGCGGGCCCAGCAGCACGATGCGCCGAAACGAGCGCCCTTGCCATTGCCGATAGGCGACACCGGCCGTGGGTCCTGAATACACATAGCCCGCATGCGGTGCGATCAGCGCCGCAGGCGGAGTATCGCCGGTGGCTTCGGCGGCGTGTAGAAAACCATCCACCATGCGCGCAAGCTCATGGCGCGAGGCGGGATAGAAATAACCAGCCACCGCTTCCCTGCGCACGCGCATTTGAATCCTCCGTGTTGTTTTTATAGATGCGCGCGTGCGCGCTTTCCAGCCGCGTTCTCAGGTGCCTTTGCTGACGACGGGAAGAAAGCTTTTCGGATCCAACGCTTTCCCGTAGCGATGCACTTCATAGTGCAGGTGCGGGCCGGTGGAACGGCCCGTAGAGCCAATACGGCCGATGATTTGCCCTTCTTCCACGATGTCGCCCGGGCGCACGAGCACCTGCGAAAGGTGTCCATAGCGCGTGCGATAGCCATAGCCGTGGAGGATTTCCACCATTTGCCCAAAATCCTTCATCGGCCCTGCAAAGACGACCACGCCGCGGCTTGCGGCATAGACAGGTGCACCAGGGCGGTTGGCGATGTCCACGCCGCGATGGATCGCAGGCGTGCCAGTGAACGGATCCACGCGCACGCCGAAGCCCGAACTCACCCAGCCGCCTTCCGTGGGCCACAGATGCGGGCGCGCTTCTTCTTGCGATTGCTCTTGCATCAGCATCGCATCCAGCATCGTGAGCTCAGCATCCAAGCGTCGTGCCCGCTCGGTGAGCGCTTCCATCCAAGCGTCCAACGAAGGCACGCGCGCGCGCGGTGCCGGCGCCGAGGGGCCGCCGAATGCCGGTGCCACATCCAGATCAAATGTGCGCGCATCTAGCTTGGCGGTGGTCACTAGTCGCTTGCCAAGCTCGCCTAACCGCGCAAGCTGCGCCTGCATCGTGCCGATCTCTTCGGCAAGCACGGCGCGCTTCGCGCGCTCGCTGCGCAGCGCCTCTTCTAGTTGTGCCGCCCGCGCCTCCGCCTGTGCTTTGGCCTTTGCAAGCGAGTGCACGTCCGCAACGAGCCTCCATACGGCGGGCGCGCCCGCCGCCTTCCAGCCGATCACGGCGCCAAGCGCGAACGCAGCCGCCACCCCGCCCACAAGACAAGCGAACATGCGCCCGCGCGAAATGGCCATGTAACGCACGCGCCCTTCTTCGGGCACGAGCATCAATGTCCATTTGCGCGTTTTGCGAGTCATCATGGGCGCTTTCTAGCACATGCGCAAGCACTACTCAAACAAGCTTGGGTGTGGCCGCGTTTTTCAGCCAACGCCTTGCGTGCTTGGGCGCCCATTGCCATCTTGCCCGCATGGCTGCGCGCTTTGCTTGCATTTTGCTGGCCGCCGGCAAAGGCGCGCGCATGGGCGCGCGGGTGCCCAAGCAATATTTGCGCGTGGGCGGTCGCACC
>WFOX01000228.1 GCA_015487905.1 Mariprofundales bacterium | reverse complement strand
GTCATGGGCTTCCGATTGAGCTCAAGGTGGAAGAGATGCTCGGCGGCAAGGACAAGGTGCCGCCCCAAGAGTTCCGTGAGGCTTGCCGTGCCTATGCGCGCGAGCAGATCCACATTCAACGGGAAGAGTTCGCGCGGCTTGGCGTGCTTGGCGATTGGGAGAACCCCTACCTTACGATGGATCCGGCCTTTGAGGCCGGCACCTTGCGCGAGCTTGGCAAGCTTCTTTTCTCCGGGCACCTCTACCGCGGCGCCAAGCCCGTGCATTGGTGCATCCGCTGCGAAACAGCGCTTGCCGAGGCCGAGCTGGAATACGAGGAGCACACATCTCCTTCCATCTTCGTGAAGTTTCCGGCGAAAACGCTTGCCGGCCCCTTGGCGGGGCTGGATGCGGCGCGAACGAGCATCCTTATTTGGACGACGACGCCCTGGACATTGCCCGCGAACAAGGCGCTCGCCGTGGGCGCGGACTACCGCTACGGCGCCTGGCGCATCGTTTCCTCGGACAATCCGGCGCTCGCCGCAGGCGAAATCGTGATTCTGGCTGCTGAGCTTGCCGAGGCGCTGTTTGCGCGCTGGGGCGTGCAGGCCGAACAGCTTGCCGAGGCGGATGGCGCCGCACTTGCGCAAAGCCTCTTTGCGCATCCGTGGCTTGATCAGGACGCGCCCGTTTGGACCGCGGATTTTGTGGGGCTGGATGCGGGCACGGGGGTTGTGCACATCGCGCCCGGCCACGGTGAAGAGGACTACGAGCTTGCCAAAAAGCATGGGGTGGGGCCGTTTTGCCCCGTGGATGCGAAGGGGCGCTTTGCCGAGGACACCCCGATCGTGGGCGGCATGACGCTTGCCGAAGCGAACGAGGCCGTGCTTCGCGAGCTTTCTCGGCGCAAGCGGCTTGTGGAAGCGGGCGAAATCCGCCACAGCTATCCGCATTGCTGGCGCTGCCATCGCCCGCTCATCTTCCGCGCCACCCCGCAATGGTTCATCTCCATGCGGCATGCGCATCTGCGCGGCAAGGCCTTGCAAGCCATCGCGCGCGTGCGCTGGTGGCCGAAGTGGGGGGAAGAGCGCATCCGCGCGATGGTGGCCGAGCGGCCCGATTGGTGTGTTTCGCGCCAGCGGCATTGGGGCGTGCCGATCGCCGTGATCCTCTGCGCAAGCTGCGGCTCGCACGCAATCACCACGGAAGAGGTCTTTGCGCGCATCGTCAAGGCCGTGGAGGAAGAGGGCATTGAGGGCTGGTTTGCCAGGCCACTTACCGCATTCATCGGCAAGGATGCGCGCTGCCCCGATTGCGGCGCAAAGCACTTCCGCAAGGAAACCGATGTGCTGGATGTCTGGTTTGATTCGGGCACGACGCATGCGTGCGTGTTGGAGCCGCGCGCGGATCTTGGCTGGCCCGCCGATCTCTATTTGGAAGGCTCGGATCAGCACCGCGGCTGGTTTCAGTCCTCGCTTTTGGAGGCTGTCGCCACGCGCGGGCAGGCGCCTTACCGCGGCGTGCTCACGCACGGCTTCGTCGTGGACGAAAAGGGCGAGAAGATGTCCAAATCGCGCGGCAATGTCGTAGCCCCGCAAGAGGTCATCGCGCGCTTCGGCGCCGAGGTGCTGCGCCTGTGGGTGGCTGCGTCGGATTATGCCGGCGATTTGCGCATCTCCGAAAACATCCTTGCGCAGCAGGCCGAGGCCTATCGCCGCATCCGCAATACCTTGCGCTTCATCCTCGGCAACCTCGTTGGCTTCGTTCATGCGCGGCATTATGTCGCGCCGGATGCGCGCACGGGGCCCGAGCGCTGGATCACTTGGCGGCTTGGGCGAGTTGCAGATGAGGTGCAGCGCGCTTACAAAGACTTCAACTTCTCGCGTGCGTTTTATCTTTTGCACCAGTTCTGCGCCGTGGATCTTTCGGGGTTCTATCTGGACATCCGCAAGGATGTGCTGTATTGCGATGCCGAGGATGCGCCGCGGCGGCGCGCGGTGCAATCGGCGCTTTGGGATCTCGCCGAGCACCTCGTGCGCTTGCTCGCGCCATTGC
>WFOX01000227.1 GCA_015487905.1 Mariprofundales bacterium | reverse complement strand
TGCGCACGCGGCCGGATCCTCGCCCGGTCGCAGCATCCCCGCCACGATTTCAATCAGCCACGGGTTTTCGCCGCGCTTGGCAGGCCCAGGCCGAAACTGCTCCACGAGCAAGGTCGCATCGCGCGCAGGATCGTGGATCACCACGCCCACCGCATCGCCGCGCTCCAAAAGCTCGCGCGTGATACGCATCTCGCCGCCTTGAAAGCGCTCATGGCGCAGCACGAGCCGTTCCAAGCGGAAAAAACCCGCAAACAGCGTTTGGATCTCTTCCAGTCGCCAATGCATGCGGCAAACGATGCGCGGCGCGTGCTTGCCTTGCAAGCGGCTTTGGTTTACCTTCACCTTCCATGAAGATCTTGGTCGTGGAAGACGAAGAAAAGCTTGCGCGCACCTTGCAGCGCGGCCTCAAAGAAGAGGGGCATGCCGTGGATGTGGCGTTGGACGGCGAGGAGGGCGAATACCTCGCCGAGGTGAACGAATACGATCTCATCATTTTGGATGTGCTCTTACCGAAGAAAAGCGGCATCACCGTGTGTCGCGAGCTGCGTGAGCGCGGCATCAACACGCCGATCTTGATGCTCACGGCCAAGGACTCGGTGGAAGACAAGGTGCGCGGGCTGGATGCAGGCGCAGACGACTACCTTACCAAGCCGTTTTCGTTTGAAGAGCTTTTGGCGCGCGTGCGCGCGCTTCTGCGCCGCGCCTCCGATGTCAAAACGCCTGTGCTTAGGATCGCGGACCTGGAGCTGGATCCAATGAGCCGGCGCGTAACCCGCGCAGGCAAGCCCATTAAGCTTACGAGCAAGGAATACGCGCTTTTGGAATACATGATGCGCAATCCGAACCGCGTGCTTACGCGCACGCGCATCGGCGAACATGTTTGGGACATGAACTTTGATCCCGAAAGCAATGTGATTGATGTCTATATCAGCCACTTGCGCGCGAAGATAGACCGCGGCTTTGACAAACCGCTCATTCACACGATCCGCGGCCAAGGCTACATGCTCAGCGAAGAGCCGCCTGCGTGAAGCCGCTCGGCTGGGGTGCAAGGCTCCGGCGCTGGCGGTTTTTGCAAACCTTCCGCGGAAGGCTGGCGGCGCTGTTTGTGGCGCTGGAGGCGGGCTTGCTGCTGCTTGCCGGTGCCGGCATGTATCTCGCGCTGCGCGAGGCCGTCGTGCGCGAGATGGACGCAGAGCTCCTCGCCCAAGCCGAGCATTTGGCCAGCGAGCTTGCAGACACGCCGCTTGAGGTGTGGCCTGCGGAGTGCGCCGAGTTCGCTTCGCACTTTTTGGGCGCCGTGCGCGTGATCTCGCCGCAGCGCGAAAGCATCTGCGAGGTCGGCTGGTCGTGGGTGCAAGCACCGCAGGAGCTGCAATTGCGGCTGGCCGCCGATGCCTTCGCCTTCGGCCGCCAGTTCGCCTCCACGCGGCCGATCCTGTCGCGCAAAAGCGCCCGCCTTGTGGCGATGCCGATTGAGGTGCATGGCCGGCCCATCGCCGTGCTCGTGCTTGCGCGCAGCCTCGCGGATGTCGCCGCCGTGCTGCGGCTCGTGTTTTGGTTGGGCGCCTTCTTCGGCTTCGTCTCCATTGCGCTTACGGCCTTTGCGAGCTATGCGCTTGCCAAGCGCGCGCTTGCGCCGCTCAACGAAATCCGCCGCACGGCGGGTGCCGTGGCCGCAGGCGATCTTTCGCGGCGATTGACGATGAAGGGCGAAGATCGCGAGATCCGCGAACTCGTCGCCGTGCTCAACAAGATGTTCAGCGACTTGGAGGCCGCCTTTCGCGCGCAAAAGCGCTTTACGGCCGATGCCTCGCACGAGCTGCGCCTGCCGATCGCCATCCTCAAGGGCGAGATTGAGGTGGCGCTCAGGCATCCGCGCCCGCCCGAGGAATACCGCCGCGTGCTGCGCGAATCGTTGCAAACGATCGCGCGGCTAGAGCGCATCGTGGATGATCTCTTGACGCTTGCGCGCGCCGATGCGCACCAGCTTGAGTTTGAACAAGCGCCCGTGGATCTCACCCTGCTTTTGGAGGAGGAAGCGCAAAACCACTTGCCGCTGTTTGCGCGCAAGCGCATTGAGCTTGTCATGGAGGTGGCGCCAGGCCTTGAGGTCTTGGGCGATGCGCACGCGCTTGCGCGCGTCTTTGCAAATCTTCTGCACAACGCCTTCAAATACGCGCCCGAGGGAAGCCGCGTGCGCCTTTTGGCGCGGCGCAAGGACGGCAAGATTGAGGTGCGCGTGGAAGACGAAGGCCCAGGCGTGCCCGAAGAAGCGCGCACGCGCATCTTTGACCGCTTCTACCGCGTGGAGGATGCGCGCGGCGGCAAGGAAGGCGGCGCAGGGCTTGGACTTGCGATCGCCAAATACATCGTGGAGGCGCACGGCGGCCGCATTTGGGTGGAAGACACCCACCCAGGCAAGGGCGGCGCGAGCTTCGTCGTCGTGCTGCCTGCGGCATAACCCCATGCCGATCAAGCTCAAACGTGTCTATGCGCCGCCGGCGCCGGAGGACGGCGCGCGATTCCTCGTGGATCGCCTATGGCCGCGCGGCCTGCGCAAGGAGGCGCTTGCGCTTGCCGGATGGCTCAAGGACATCGCCCCAAGCCCGGGCTTGCGCAAATGGTTCGCCCACGATCCCAACAAATGGGAAGCGTTTCAACGGCGCTACTTCGCCGAGCTGGAGGCCAAGCCCGAGCTTTGGCAACCGCTTTTGGAGCAAGCCCGCAAGGGCACGATCACCTTGCTTTTCGCTGCGCGAGATTTGCAACATAACCACGCCGTCGCGCTCAAGCGCTTCCTTGAAGAGAAAATGAAAAACAAATAGCGCCCGAATGGGCGAAAATATCGGATTATTCGTTCATTTTTTCAAAGAACTCGGCATTGTTCTTCGTTTGCCGCAGTTTTTCCAACAAAAACTCCATTGCGTCTTGGGCGCCCATCGGCGCGAGGATCTTGCGCAGGATCCACATGCGATAGAGCTGATCCTTCGGCACGAGCAGCTCTTCACGGCGCGTGCCGGTGGGGCCGATGTCAATCGCCGGGAAGATGCGTTTTTCGGCAAGGCGCCGATCCAGTTTGATCTCCATGTTGCCCGTGCCTTTGAACTCCTCAAAGATCACCTCATCCATCTTGGAGCCTGTCTCCACAAGCGCGGTGGCGATGATCGTGAGGCTGCCGCCTTCCTCGGTGTTGCGCGCCGCGCCGAAGAAGCGCTTGGGCCGGTGCAAGGCGTTGGCATCCACGCCACCTGTGAGGATCTTGCCGCTTGCGGGCACGAC
>WFOX01000226.1 GCA_015487905.1 Mariprofundales bacterium | reverse complement strand
TGCCGCACAAGAATGTGGATGTGCTGCTCAAGGCGCTTGCCCTGGATGCGGGGCTTTTGCTGGATCTGGCCGGGCTTGCGCCTGCGCGGCGCGCGCACTATGCGCGCATGGCCGAAGCGTTGGGGGTGGCCGCGCGCGTGCGCTTTCTTGCCCCTACCGATGCCGAGCTTGTGCGGCTTTATGCCCAGGCACAGGCGCTTGTACTTCCCTCCACGGCCGAGGGCTTCGGCTATCCGCCCTTGGAGGCGATGGCGGCGGGTGCGCCTGCGCTTGTTTCCGACATCCCGGTCTTGCGCGAGGTGCTGGGCGAGGCGGCCTGGTTTTTGCCGCCTCACGATCCCGTGGCCTGGGCCGAGGCGATGCGCGCGCTTGGCGATGAAACCATACGCCGCCATTGGGTTGAGAAGGCGCGGGCGCATGCCGCGCGCTTTCGCGCACCTCGTGCCTGGCGTGCGCATCTCGCCGATCTCGTGGAGGTGGCGCGCTAGATGTGCGGCTTCATCGCCGTGCTGGGCAAGACCTCGCGCCAGGAGCTTGCGCGCGCGCTTGTGCCGCTTGCCCCGCGCGGGCCTGATGATGAAGGCATCCATCTGGAACCCGGCTTTGGCTGCGCGCACAGGCGGCTTGCGATCGTGGGGCCTGATGCGCGTGGCGCGCAGCCCTTTGTGCGCGACGATGTCGTTGTTGTCTTCAACGGCTGCATCTACAACTACCCCGCCTTGCGCCGCGACTTTGCGCAGCAAGGCATGGCCTTCGCAAGCCGCACGGATACGGAGATCCTCCCCTTGGCCTGGCGGCGCTGGGGCGAGGAGATGCCGCGGCATCTGGAAGGGATGTTCGCGTTCGTGCTCTGGGATCGGCGCACGAAGACA
Source organism: Mariprofundales bacterium (assembly GCA_015487905.1). Classification (GTDB taxonomy): domain Bacteria; phylum Pseudomonadota; class Zetaproteobacteria; order Mariprofundales; family S012-25; genus S012-25. The sequence goes on along the minus strand of WFOX01000226.1, from coordinate 1,319 downwards.
CTTTTTGCCACCACGGACGCCTTCGGCGAAAAGCCGCTTTATCTTGCGCGCGAGGGCGGGCGCTGGCTTTTCGCCTCGCTGCTTACGGCGATCGCGCCCTTGCTTTCCTCGCGCACGCTTTCGCCTGCGGCGATCGCGGAGCTTGTGCAAACGATGCGCATCCGCGCACCGCGCACGATCCTGCAAGGTGTGTGGCGCGTGCCGCCCGGCGTGGCGATTGCGATCCAGCATGACGAGCTGCGCGCCTGGCGCTGGTTTCGTGCTGAAGAAGCAAGGCCGCGGGCATTCGCCGATGTGCAGCAAGCCGAAGAAGCGACAGCGCACGCGCTGGATGCCAGTGTGGCCGCGCGCACGCTCGCCGACCGGCCCTTGGGCGTGTTTCTCTCAGGCGGCGTGGATTCCTCGCTTGTGGCCGATGCGCTCGTGCGCACAACAGGCCGCGCGCACACCTTCTCGGTGCGCTTTGCCGATGCCCCGCCCGGCTATGATGAGTCCGCCCATGCCGCCAAGGTAGCGCGCGCAATCGGCGCCGAGCACGAGATCCTGGAGGTAAGGGCCGAGGCCGCCAGCGCCCTGCATGCGCTTGCCGAGGCCCTGGATCAGCCCATCGGCAACAGCACGGCCTTGCCGATGCTTCTGCTTGCGCAGGCCGCGCGGCGGCATGTGGTCGTCGCCATGCATGGTGTGGGCGGCGATGAACTGTTCGGCGGCTATCCGCGCCATCTCGGCCTTCTCTGGCACCGGCGCCTTGGCCGCATCCCGCCCTTGCGTGCGCTTGGGCGCATGCTTGCGCGCAAGGAGGCGGCCGTTGCCGCCAGCCGCTGGGGACGCGTGCAGCGCTTTTTTGCGGCGCTGGCCTTGCCGCCTGAGGATGCCTATGCGCGTTGGCTTGCGGCGCTTTCGGCTCCACCTGCACTCACCGTGCCGGACGAAAACGCGCCGTCGTCTTGGCTTCCCGATGTGCTTGCCGAGGCAGGCGGCATGCCGGGATTGCTTGCGCGTTTTTCCGCCGTGCATGCGGCGATGCTCTATGATGTGCTCGTCTATCTGGCCGATGATCTGCTCGTGGTGGCCGATCGCACGACGATGCATGCGGGGCTTGAGCTGCGCGCGCCGTTTTTGCACCCGGAACTTCTTGCGATTGCGCTGGGCTGCCGCGCAAGCTGGCATGTGGCCACACGCCCGGGGGCCTGGGCGCTCAAGCGGCTCTTGAAGCGCCTGGCGAGAAAGCGGCTTCCGCGCGAGGTCTGGGCGCGGCCCAAGCAGGGCTTTATGGCGCCTGTGGCGCGCTGGCTGCGCCGTGAGCTTGTGCCGGAGGC
>WFOX01000225.1 GCA_015487905.1 Mariprofundales bacterium | reverse complement strand
GCGGAAACATCAATGAACGGAAACGCGATCACGCTGCTAAGCAAGCAAATCGTCAGCGAATACATGACCGGATCTTTGTAAAACGCGATGCGCTCAAGCCCTGCGAACAGCGTGCGCGGATGCATTAGCGCCTCGCGCACGGCAGGCCACCAAGTCTCGGAAAACCGGTCCAACACAAATGCCATCGTCAATCCTCCTCGGGGTGGATGAAGCAAGGCTTGCTTGTTGGCTAGGCAACCGCAAGCCAGGCGGGAATCGTAAGCCAGCAAAGGGCCGTGGAAAGCGTGATCGCCTCGGCGTAAAGCTCCGTGGAAAGTTGGTAGCGTTCGCAAAACACAAGCCCGAGCACCATCGTCGGCATAGCCGCCTCCACGACGAGCATGGATTGCAATGTTTCCGGCACGGGTAATATGCGCACGAGCACATAGGCGCAAAGCGGCATGAAGCCGAGCTGAATGAGCAAAGCGGGCAAAAGAAGCGGCGCACGCGCAAGCCAGCCGCGTCGCCAAGAAAGCGCCATGCCGACTGCAACGAGCATGATGGGCACCACGGCCTCGCCAAGCGTGTGCAGGGCTTGAGCAAGCGGCTTGGGAGCAGGCACGCCGAGAGCGGAAAGCGCAAACGCCGCCGCCGCGGCCACGAGTGGCGGCGCGCTGAGCAGCTCGCGGGTGGGCGCCGTGCCGCGTTGCATGCCGAAGCGCGCAGCCAGCCAGGCGCCGAGCGAGAACAAAAGCGGGGTGCTTGCGAAAAGATCAAACGCAATGGCCACGCTTGCGCCGGCGGGGCCGAAGGTTGCGGCCAGCACGGGAAGGCCCAAATAGGTGAAGTTGCCAAAGCCTGAGGCGAGCAATAGCGCCCCTTGCTCCGCAGCAGAGGCCCGCATCCAGCCTGCGCGGGTATAGACGAGCCATGCCGCTGCAAGGCTTGCAAGCACGCAGGCAGCGGAAACCACGGGCACCCAAACGAGCGGCGCCGTGTGTTGGGGAGCATTTGCCCACAAAAGCGCCAGCGCCAGCGCAGGCAAAAACAACCGATACACGGCTTGGGTGAGAAATGCACGCATCTGCTGCGCTTGCTGCGCACCCAGCCGCTGTTTGATCCAAACGCCTGCAGCGATGACGAGGGCCATCGCAAGGAGCGTATCCCGCATGGGGGCGGCACGCTAACGCTGAGGAATCGGCGGCGATAGCATGCGCACGAATGCGGTGGCGCGCGCTGCGAAGGTGGCTCAGGCGAAGGCTTAGACCTTCCGGATCCGTTTCTGCGGCTTGGCGGTTGTCGTTTCTCGCCGTGGCCATTGGCCTAGCGGCGGGGACGGCGTCGCTGCTGATTCGCTTTGCGATTGAGTGGGTGAGCCTGTTTTGGACGGGTGCACGGGAATGGGAGCGCGCAGCCGCCCTCCCCTGGCCTGTGGTGCTGCTTGCGCCGGCCATCGGGGGGCTTCTTGCCGGCGCGCTGATGCGGCGGCTGTATCCGAAGGGGGGATTGCGCGGCGTCCCAGGCGTGCTCGCCGATCTGATTGAGCGCGCGGGTCGCATTGATCGCCGGCAATATCTCACGGAGGGGATCGGGGCGCCGATCGCCATCGGCTCCGGTGCGGCGCTGGGGCGCGAGGGGCCTTCGGTGGCCGTGGGGGCGGCGATCGCCTCGGAGTTCGCGCGCCGCTTGCGGCTTTCGGAGGCGCAAACGCGCACGCTCATCGGCTGCGGCGCAGCGGCCGGCATCGCCGCTTCCTTCAACACGCCCATTGCGGGCGTGCTTTTTGCGGTGGAGGCCATTTTGGCCGATTATGCGATTTCCACCTTTTCTCCGATCGTCATCTCCTCGGTGCTCGCCACGATCCTCACGCGCGCTTGGGTGGGGGATTTCCCGGCCTTTCTCGTGCCCGAGTATCATCTTGTGAGCGCTTGGGAAATCTTGGCCTATCTCGTCATTGGGCTATTGTGCGGGCTTGCAGCGGCGCTTTGGGTGCAACTTTTGCGCCCTGCGCGCGAGCGGTTGAGCCGCCTTTTTCCTGATCCGCGCTTGCGTGGCTTGATGGGCGGGCTTGTGATCGGGCTTGTGGGGCTTGCTGTACCGCAGGTGCTCTCCATCGGCTATGGCGTGGTGGAGGATATCATGCTGGAGCGCGTGGATCCCGCTGCGTTCGGCACGGCGCTGCCGCTTGCCGTGTTTTTGGGCGTGTTGTTCCTTGCCAAACTCTTTGCCGTGCTTGTCAGCACGGGCGCGGGGTTGCCGGGCGGGCTTTTGGGGCCTGCGCTGTTTTTGGGCTCGCTGATCGGGGCGCTTGTAGGGATGGGTGCGCATGCGCTCGCGCCGTTTTGGACGGAGTCCTATGGCGCCTATGCGCTCGTGGGTGCAGCGGCGCTTACGGCTGCGGCCTTGCAAGCGCCGATTTCCACGATGCTCATCGCCTTTGAGATGACAGCGGATTACCACATCATGCTGCCCGTGATGGTGGCCAGCATCGTGGCAACCCTTGTGGCGCGCGGCTTCACGCAGCTTTCGCTTTTCACGGAGCCTGTGGCGGCGCGCGGCATTGAGCCGGAGCTGGGGGCTGAGCGTGCTTGGCTGCGGTCGGTGTCCATTGCGCGCATTCCTTGGCGGAAAGCGCCGCAGGTGCGCGAGGATGCGACGCTTGCCGAGGTCAAAGAGGCGTATGTGCGCGCAGGCGTGGGCATCGTGATCGTCGTGGATCGCGAGGGGCATATGGTCGGCATCGTCACCTTCGCCGATTTGCAGGACCACTTGCTTGATCCAAGCCGCGACATGGAGCTTACGGCGCGCGAGGTCTGCAACACGCGCGTGCGCACGATCCGCGAAGACGGCACATTGCTGGAAGCCGTGCGCATCTTTGATCGCGAAGGATTTGAGCAAATGCCTGTGGTCGCGAAGAACGATCCGCGGCGCGTGTTGGGGGTGCTTTCGCGCCATGCCGTATTTGCCACCTACAATCGCCTCATCGTGTTGCATGGAGAGCAAGCGTGAAGCTGAATCCTGAGCAAGAAGCCGTCGTCAAAGCGCCGGACGGTCCTGTGCTTGTGCTTGCAGGCGCAGGCTCCGGCAAAACGCGCACGATCGTGCATCGCATCGGTCATCTCATCGCCGCGCGCGGCATCGCGCCGCATCGGATCCTTGCTGTCACTTTCACGAACAAGGCTGCTGAAGAGCTCAAACAGCGGCTTTCTGCGCTCATCGGCGACGATCAAGGCGGCGTGCTCGCCGGCACCTTTCATGCGATTTCGTTGCGCTTTTTGCGCCGATTCGCCGACCGGCTCGGCTATCCGAAGGAGTTTCATGTCTTGGATGCCGATGAACAGTTGGCGCTTGTCAAGCAGGTATTGAAGGCGCGCGGGATTTCGGCGGAGCGCCTGCATCCGAGCTATGCGCGCTATTGGATTGAGCAGTGCAAGCATCAGGGGCTTTTGCCGTCTCAGGCGCCGGAAGAGGATTGGAACGGAGTTGGGTTGCGTGAGATCTACGCCACCTATCAAGAAGAGCTTTTGCGCATGGGCCGCATGGACTTTTCCGATCTTCTGCTCAACTTCGTGCGGCTTTTGCGCGAGCATGAGGATGTGGGTGCGCTTATCCGCTCCCGCTTTGATCATGTGCTCGTGGATGAATACCAAGACACGAATCCAATCCAGCACGAATGGCTTTGGGAGTTGTGTCGCGAGCACGGCAATATCACCGTAGTGGGTGATGACGATCAGAGCATTTACGGATGGCGCGGGGCGGATGTGCGCGGGATTTTGGAGTTTGAGCGCCGCTGGCCCGGCGCGCGCGTGTTCAAGCTGGAACGCAACTATCGCTCCACGCATCCGATTTTGGCGCTTGCGAACCATGTGATCGCGGCCAACCATGCGCGTCGTCCCAAGCGGCTTGTGGCCGAGCGCAAGGGCGGCGAAAAACCCGTTTTGCGCGCTTGCGCCGATGAGCATGACGAAGCGCGCGCCGTGGTGGCGTTTTTGCAGCAAAATCGGCAGCGCGGCGTGCCCTGGGAAGAAATGGCCGTGTTGTATCGTTCCCATCGCCAGTCGTTGCCGTTGGAGCAGGTGTTGCGCGAAGCCGCGATCCCCTATCGCGTGTTGGGCGGCGTGGGCTTCTTTGAGCGCATGGAGATCAAGGATGCGCTTGCGCTGTGGGCGCTTGTCAATGAGGTGGCGGACTTTGCGCACCTTGCGCGCGTGGCGAACAAACCGCGGCGCGGAGTCGGGCCGAAAACATTGGAAGAGATCGCGCGCATTGCAGCCGAGCGCGGGCTTTCTGCTTCCAAGCTGCTTGCGCTTGCGCGCACGCCCGGGGCGCCTAAAGCCCTCGCCAAGCTACGCGACTTGGCGGAGGCCGTGGAGCAAGCAAGACATCAAGGCGCCGAAAAGCCCGACGCGGGGCTTTGGGCCGTGCTGGAGGCAAGCGGGTATTTGGAGCTTTTGCGCGCCGAGGGCGAAGCCGAGTTTGCAGCACGCGAGGAAAACTTGCGGGCCTTGCAGGCCTTTGTGGAGGAGCTTTTGGAACAAGGCGTGCCGCCCGTGGAGGTGCTGGATCGCGTGGCTTTGCTTACGGCACCCGAGGAGCAAAGCGCAGCCCGCGATGCGGGCGTGCAGCTTATGACCTTGCATCGCGCCAAGGGGTTGGAGTTTGCCGCTGTGGCTATCGTGGGGGTGGAGGAAGGCCTTTTGCCGCATCAGCGGGCGTTGGATGAGGGAGAGGACGCGATCGCCGAGGAGCGGCGGCTTTTCTATGTGGGGATTACACGCGCTAAAGATCGGCTGTTGCTCACCTACGCGCGCGTGCGGCGTTGGTTCGGCGATCTCATCTTTCCAAAGCGCTCGCGCTTTTTGGACGAAGCAACCGAGGACTTGCTCGCCGTGGAAGGCGAACAGGCGCCTTCGGCTGCGCCAAGCCCGGGTGGTGTGCGCGAGGGCGCGCGCGTGTTGCATCCAAGCTTCGGCTTGGGCACATTGCTTTCTTGCGAGGGGCAAGGCGAAGAAGCGCGTGTCGTGGTCTCCTTTGACCGAGCAGGCGTCAAACGCCTGATTTGGAAATACGCGCGGCTTACCGTTCTGGACTGAAAGGAGGCAACGATGCATGTCGCGATTTGGCACAACCCGCGCTGTCGCAAATCGCGCGAGGCGCTCGCCTATTTGCGTGAAAAGGGCATTGAGCCGGAGATTTACGAATACATGAAGGATCCCCCTTCACCTGCGCAATTGCGCAAGATATTGGGATTGCTGGGGATGAGCGTGGAAGAGCTTCTGCGCAAGCAGGAAAAGGAATACAAAGAGCTCGTGCGAGGCAAGGCGCTTGGTGAGGATGAGATTTTGGAGATCATCCATGCGCATCCTCGTTTGTTGGAGCGCCCGATCGTGGTCGTGGATGAGGAAAAAGCCGTTCTTGCGCGGCCCAAGGAGCGCATTGACGAAATCCTCTAGCTGGAAGGCGGCTTTCGCGGGCAAGAGAGAAGATCGTTTGCTTGTGCTGGCCGCGCTGTGCGTCTGGATATGGGCTTGGGGGGCGGGGAAAGATGGGGTCTATGTGGCCGTGTATCATGGAGATACGCGCATTGGAACATGGCCGCTGCCGCCGCAAGGCGAGCGCATGATCACCGTGCGAGGTGATCTTGGGCCTGTGAGGATCGTGCTTTCACCTGCGGGGGTGCGCATCGCGCATGCGCCGTGCCCGCATAAGTTTTGCGTGGCCTCGGGTTGGCATCGCAAAAGCGGGGATGCAGCGGTGTGCGTGCCAAGCCGCGTGGTGGCGCGTGTGGAGGCAGGTGCGGCCGCATTGGATGCGGTGGTGCAATGACCGCGGCGCCGCCTTCCCTTGCCAGGCTTGAGCATGAGGCGCGGCTTGCGGCGTTGGTCGCGCTTGGGGCTGCCTTGCAGGTATTGGAGGCGATGATCCCTGGCGTGGGGCCGTGGTTTCGGCCCGGCTTGGCGAATGTGGCGACGATGCTTGCGCTGTTTTGGGAAGGGCCGGCGTTGGCCTTGCGCGTGGCGGTGTGGCGAGCGGCGCTGGGGGCACTCGTGCTCGGCACGCTGTTTTCGCCGACCTTTGCGATCAGCCTTGCAGGCGGGGTGGCGGCCTGGGCGATCATGTCTTTGCTTCATGCGAGCAGACGGTTTTCGGGCGCGGGGATTGGTTTTGCAGGCGGACTTG
>WFOX01000224.1 GCA_015487905.1 Mariprofundales bacterium | reverse complement strand
TGCCCGGGAACCTGTGCGGAGTTGTTGCGGTGGGTCGTAAGCTGCCCCACCATCCAGCTCCCCTTGCCCTGAAACGCAAAGCCCGCGGGGTTGAGCACGGCGGCCGAGGCATCGTCCGCGCGCGCGACAAACGCCCCGCCCAGCGCCATCGCCGAGGGCGCGAGATTGGGCTCCATGATTTCGGTCGCGCGCGCAGAACATGCGCACACGAGCAGCGCAAACACGAGCCAACGCCTCATTCCCCTCTCCCTAGCGGGCATGCTGGATCACCTCCACCCCCGGCGGCGGCTGAAACCGGAACAAGGCCGGATCAGGCGCGCCTTCGCGGCAATGCAGCAAACGAATGCGGTTTTGCTCGCCTGTTGGGCCTTGCAGCACGACCTCTTTCGGCCTTCCCTTGCGATCCACGACGAGTTCGGCGCGCGCGCCCGTGCGCAGGAAAACGAGCGCAAAGCGCCGCCTTCCCTTCTTCTCCACGCGCACCTGCGCCCCTTCCCAGTCCCCGGCTAGCAAGCGCAGCACGCCCGGATCCATGCCCTCCATCGCAGGCAGATGCTCGGCCTCGGCAAGATCGGGTTCATAATGCCACACGCCTTGGCCATCCAAGACATAAAGCTGGCGATAGGGCGTTTCGTATTCCCAGCGAAAGCGCGCGGGCGGCGCGAGCGCCACGCGCCCTTTGGAGCGCACCTTGCCACCGGAAGGAGTCGTGATCACCTGTTCAAAGTGGCAGACGAGGCCATCCTTCGGAAGGCGGATGCCTTCCGGCGGCGTGGCCTGCCCGAGCGCCGCCCCCCATAGCACGACCGCCAACATGCCAATCAGCCAGCGCGCGCGGCATCCTCGCCGGCCCTCTTTCCAAGCGGCCATGCCTCGGCCATGATGGTCTCCTGTAGGGGCGACCCGGCGGGTCGCCCCTACGAGGCGCTTCGCCAACGGGTTGCAATCGGCACCCCGCCCTCCGCGCAGCCATGCCGCGAACATGGACAGCATGCGCACGCCTTAGCCGTCCACGCCCGAGCCGGGCTTGGGCGCGAGCACCTCGCGCACACCGCCTTGGCCGGGTGGGGAGACGATTCCTTCGCGCTCCATGCGCTCCACGATGCGGCTTGCGCGGTTGTAGCCGATGCGCAGATAGCGCTGCACCATGGAGACCGAACACTTGCGCTTGTTCACGACCAGCGCCACGGCCTCATCGTAAAGCGGATCGGCCTCTTCTTCGCCTTCCTCGTTCGCCTGCGCTTGCGCAGGCGGCAAAAGCACCTCTTCGCGGTATTCGGGCGCGCCTTGCGCGCGCAGGTGCTCAGCCACGCGCTGCACCTCCTCATCCGAGACGAAGGCGCCATGCACGCGCAAAAGCTCCCCACCGCCGGTGAGCAAAAGCCCGTCGCCATGCCCCAAAAGCTGCTCAGCGCCGATGCGATCCAAAATCGTGCGCGAATCCACGCGCGAGGAGACGCGAAACGCGAGCCGACTCGGCAGATTGGCCTTGATCAGCCCCGTGATCACATCCACGCTCGGGCGTTGGGTAGCGAGGATGAGATGAATCCCTGCCGCGCGCGCCTTCTGGGCGATGCGGCAGATCGCCTGCTCCACCTCCTTGCCCGCGGTCATCATGAGATCCGCAAGCTCATCCACGACGACGACAACAAAGGGAAGCTTCTCCTCGGCCTTTTCGTTGTAGCCGAGGATGTTGCGCACGCGCGCCTCGCTCATCAGCGCATAGCGGCGCTCCATCTCGGCCACGGCCCAGGCAAGCGCATGCGCGGCCTTCTTCGGGTCGGTCACCACCGGCGCAAGCAAATGCGGCACGCCCTCATACACCGAAAGCTCCAGCATCTTCGGATCCACGAGCACGAGCTTGAGCCGATCCGGGCCGTGGCGCGCCACGAGCGAGCAAAGCATCGCGTTGATGGCGACTGACTTGCCCGATCCCGTGGTGCCCGCCACGAGCAAGTGCGGCATGCGCGCAAGATCGGCAATCACGGGACGGCCTGCCGCATCCACGCCTAGCGCAAGCGGCAAGTGTCCCTCCGCACGGCGAAAAGCCTTGGATGCAAGCAACTCGCGCAGATACACGATCTCGCGGCGCGCGTTCGGCACCTCAATCGCAATCGCGTTTTTGCCCGGCACATTGCCCGCCACGCGAACGCCCGGCACGCGCAAGGCGCGCGCAAGATCGTCAGCCAAGGCCACCACGCGCGCAAGCTTCGTGCCCGGCGCCGGCTCAAACTCCAAGCGCGTCACCACCGGCCCGGGCTGCACATGCACGACCCGCCCCTGCACGCGGTATTCCCCAAGCGCCTGCACGAGCCGCTCGGCCATCGCGCGCATCTCCTCCTCCGAAGGCCGCCCTTGATGCTTAGGCTCGGCAAAGAGCGAAAGCGGCGGCGGCGCATACCCCGCC
>WFOX01000223.1 GCA_015487905.1 Mariprofundales bacterium | reverse complement strand
GCGCAAGACAGGCTGCGGCCGCCCAGACGATGTGGGTTGCCCGTTTCATGCGTGTGCCTCCTCCTTGACGGTGTGCACGGGCTTTTTGCCCGTGATCATGGCCCGCACGAGGTTCTCACGGTGCTGAATCGTGGCCGTGATCACCCCGGCGAGGTGGCCCGCCACGAGCACGAGCATCGCATCCACAAGCGGCTCGTGCAGGTGGCGACACAGGCGCGCAAGCGCATGCGGCGGCTCAATCCCAAGCGCAAACAAAGGCCCCTCATACTCGTAATAGCCCTGCGTAATCAGGCCCGTGGTGACAATCAACGCAAGCAGCACGAGGGCCGAGAACACGAAGCCCGCGCCGGCGGGCGAATGACCGAGATAGCGCTTCGGATGGCCGCGGAAGATGTCGGCAAGGTGCGCGAGCATCACACGCGGCGGATAGGCGAAGTCGGAAAAGCGCGCATATTTTGTGCCGACAAAGCCCCAGATGAAGCGAAAGACAAGCAGGCCCGCGACGAGATAGCCGAACCAGAAGTGCGCGGGATCAAAGCCCGGGATCACCGCCGTTGCATAGGCGAGCGCAAAGCCGATGACGAGCAGCCAATGAAAGATGCGAACGCCCAAGTCCCAGACGAGCACTTCCAAGCCTTGCCTCCGTGCAAAGTTGGCGGCGAAACCTAGGGGGCGTGTTTCTCAGCTTCAACCGCCCCCTGGCGCTCCAATGCAATCGCCAGCACGCTTTCAATGAGCGCCGCCATCGGGATCGCGACAAAGACGCCCACAACCCCCCAAAGCGCGCCGAAGACGAGCACGGCAATGACGATGGCCACGGGATGCAAATCCACCATCTCCGAAAACAGCCACGGCACGAGCACATTGCCGTCCAGCGCCTGCACGATGAGGTAGGCGACGATGGCGCTCAGTGTCTGCTCGCTTGCGCCCCAACTGAAAAACGAAAGCAGGATCACGGGCAGGGTCGTGACCGCCGCACCGATAAAGGGCACCCAAACGGAAATCCCCGTAAGCGCCCCGAGCAGAAGCGCATACGGATGGTGCAAAAACGCGAACGCGGCCCAGGCCACGGTGCCGACGATGAGCGTCTCCCACACCTTGCCGCGGATGTAGTTGCCGATCTGCGCATCCACCTCATTCCAGACGCGCAAGAACAGCCTGCGCTCGGCAGGCAGCCATTGCCGCATCCAGGCAAGCAGCTTCGGCTTGTCCTTGAGCAGGAAAAAGACGAGCACGGGCACGAGGATCGCATAGATCGCAAGCGCCACAAGGTCAGGAATGGAGGAGACCGAAAACGACACGAGTTTGCCGCCCCAATCGCGCGCGACATCAAAGAGGCTTGCAAGCGCATTCTCCACGAGCCGCGGGTTGATCCACTCGGCATGCGCCTGCTGCCAGGCCGCAAGCTGCGCGCGCAGGGTCGCGAGATGCTGCGGTGCTTCGCGCACGAAGCGCGCGATCTGATCCAGAAGCAACGGCAATACGGCGAGCACGGCGAGCAAAGCGGCGGCAAGCGCCAACACCAGCGCGCACCAGGCCGCAAGCCAGCGCGCAAAACGCAGGCGCACGAGCGCCTCCACCATGCCGTCCAGCACATAGGCGATGGCGAGCGCCACGAGCACCGGCGCGATCACATGGCCGAAGAAATGCAGAAGCAGAAACGCGCCCGCAAGCACGCCCACGAGCGCCAGAAACTCGCGGTCGCGCGCAAGCGCCTGCCAGCGGCCTAGCCGCGGCGCACGATCAGCCATGCGAGAGCGATGCTTGCGGCAAGATGGATGAGGCTTGCGCCGCCATGCAGCAATGCAAAGCGCCGGCGCAAGGGATCGTCCGCCGCAAGCGCCTGCATGCCGCCTGCAGCGGCAAGCTTCGCCTGCATCGCCGCAATCGCCGGCGCAAACCCCGCACCAAGCGCAAGCACAAGCAACGCGGCAAGCAGCCACGCAAGCCAAAAGCCGCGCGCGCGCTCGCCTGCGCGCCAGGCGAAGGCGCCTGCGGCGAGCAGAAACAGCCCCGCAAGCAGATAGGCGCGCGCAAAGACCGCAGCGGCGATGCCGCCTGCCAGCTCGCGCGAGGGGGCCTTGGCGAAGATCACGGGGGCGGCGAGATAGGCGCTTCCCACGAGCATCGCCAAGGCCAGCGCGAGCGCCAGGCGCAGGCCGGCTGCGTGCAGGTGGCTAGTCCTCGTCGCCATAGCGGATGCGCTGGATTTCAAAGGTGCGCAGGCCGCTTGGCGTGCGCACCTCCACGACATCGCCTTCCTGCTTGCCGATGAGCGCGCGCGCAATCGGCGAGGTGATGGAGATCTTGCCTGCTGTGGCATCAGCCTCATCCACGCCGACGATCTGGTAGCAAAGCTCCACGCCCTCATCCAGATCAATGAGCTCCACGGTTGCGCCGAAGACGACGCGATCCGAATCAATCGTCGCCGGATCTATCACATGCGCACGCGCGAGCCGATCCTCCAGATAGCGGATGCGCGCTTCATTCATGCCCTGCGCCTCTTTTGCCGCCTCATACTCGGCGTTTTCGGAAAGATCGCCGTGCGCGCGCGCCTCCTCAATCTGGCGGATGATCTCCTGGCGCTTGCGCTTGAGCGCCTCCAGCTCCGCCTTGAGCTTTTCCCAGCCCTGTTTCGTCATCGGAATCCGGTCTTCCATCGTCTCACCCCCGATACCAATCCTGCAAGGCGCGCACCGAGGCCGCCGCATCGCAGCCTTGCGCAATCGCCTCGGCTGCGGCAAGCCCGCCTGCAACCGTCGTGAAGTAGGGGATGTCCAGCTCCAATGCCGCGCGGCGAATCGCGCGCGAATCGGCGATGGCCTTGGCCCCCTCGGTCGTATTCACGACGAGCTGCACTTCCCCTGCGAGCATGCGATCCACGATGTGCGGCCGCACGCCGTCCACGACCTTGGCAACTTTTTCCGCAGCGATGCCCGCCTCTTGCAAAGCCTTCGCCGTGCCTGCCGTGGCCAGAATGCGAAAGCCTGCTTGCGCAAGCAGCCGCGCGATCTTGACCGCTTCGGGCTTGTCCGCATCGCGCACGGAGATGAAGGCCGTGCCTTGCTTGGGAAGGCGCATGCCTGCGGCAAGCTGGGCCTTGGCGAAGGCGGTCGCAAAGTCCGTGGCGATGCCCATGACCTCGCCTGTGGATTTCATCTCGGGGCCCAAAAGCGGATCCACGCCCGCAAAGCGCTTGAACGGAAACACGGCCTCCTTCACGGCCCAGCGCCCCTGCATCTTGGGCATTTCCGTAAAACCAAGCTCGGCCAAGCTATGGCCGAGCATGACCTTGGTGGCGATCTTGGCAAGCGGGATGCCTGTGGCCTTGGAGACGAAGGGCACCGTGCGGCTTGCGCGCGGATTCACCTCCAGCACATAGAGCGCATCGCCCTGCACCGCGAACTGGATGTTCAAGAGGCCCTTCACCTGCAAGGCAAGCCCGAGCTTTTCGGTCGCCGCCTCAATCTCGCGCAGCATCTTGGGAGAAAGCGAGCGCGGCGGCAGGCAGCAGGCCGAATCCCCCGAATGCACGCCCGCCTCCTCAATGTGCTCCATGATGCCGCCGATGACAACGCGGCGGCCATCGGCTACGGCATCCACATCCACCTCAATCGCGCGATCCAAGAAGCGATCCAGAAGCACCGGATGCTCGGGGCTTGCCTGCACGGCCTCGCGCATGTAGCGCACGAGTTCCCGCTCATCGCGCACGATCTGCATCGCGCGCCCGCCGAGCACATAGCTCGGCCGCACGACGAGCGGATAGCCGATCTTGCGTGCGGCAATGACGGCCTCTTCTTCCGAGCGCGCGGTTGCGTTCTCAGGCTGTCTCAACCCAAGATCCATGAGGAGCTTTTGAAAGCGCTCGCGATCCTCGGCCATGTCAATCATCTCGGGATCGGTGCCGAGGATCGGCGCGCCTGCGGCCTTGAGCGCCCCGGCCAGCTTGAGCGGCGTTTGCCCCCCGAACTGGACGATCACGCCATCGGGCTTCTCCACATCCAAAATCGCAAGCACATCCTCCAAGGTGAGCGGCTCAAAGTAGAGGCGATCGGAGGTGTCGTAGTCGGTGGAGACGGTCTCAGGATTGCAATTGACCATGATCGCCTCTATGCCTTCCTCCTTCAGCGCGAAGGCCGCATGCACGCAGCAATAGTCAAACTCAATGCCCTGACCGATGCGGTTCGGGCCGCCGCCCAGCACCACGACCTTCTTGCGATCCGTGGGATCGGCCTCGCATTCGGTTTCATAGGTGGAATAAAGATACGGCGTGATCGCCGCAAACTCGGCCGCGCAGGTATCCACGCGCTTGAACACAAGCCGAATGTCTTTCGCCTTGCGCACTTCGCGCATCTTGGCCTCATCCGCGCCCGCAAGCGCAGCAAGCCGCGCATCGGAGATACCCAGCCGCTTGGCCTCGGCAAGCTCCTTGCGGGAGATCGCTTCAGGCGCCTTGCCGCGCAGGGCTTCTTCCATCTCCACGATGCGCGCGATCTCGCGCAGAAACCACGGATCCATCTTGGTGAGCTCCTG
>WFOX01000222.1 GCA_015487905.1 Mariprofundales bacterium | reverse complement strand
CTGATCATACGCACGAAACTCCGCTAAACCACGATCCGCCAACACCTTCGTAATCGCCGCCGTCAGCGTCGTCTTCCCATGATCCACATGCCCAATCGTCCCAATGTTCACATGCGGCTTCTTGCGCTCAAACTTCTGCTTGGACATCGCTTCTCTCCTTTCTCAAGGTTTTTTGGCCCGCTTATGCGGCCCCTGCCGCCACGCCCGAAAACCTGGAGCCCAGGACGGGGATTGAACCCGTGACCTCATCCTTACCAAGGATGCGCTCTACCACTGAGCTACCTGGGCGCCTCCTCGTCGGGCAAGCTGGAGCGGGCGACGGGAATCGAACCCGTATCACCAGCTTGGAAGGCTGGGGTTCTACCATTGAACTACGCCCGCGCAAGCCTTGGCGAGCGCCCGCCGCAAAACTGGTGGAGAGGGGAGGATTCGAACCTCCGAAGGCGTAAGCCAGCAGATTTACAGTCTGCCCCCTTTGACCGCTCGGGAACCTCTCCATCGCGCTCCCAACCTTGCCCACGCCTAAACCAAATCCCCAACAGGGGCGCGCGATTTTGCAGGTGCAAACGGGAAAGTCAAGATTTTGTGCGCGCCTTGCACGCGCAATCGTGCATCGCGCACAACGAGTGCGTAAGCTTGCGCCGTGCTTGCGTTTTGCGATCTCACGATTGATGTGCGGCGGCAAGGGCGTTGGACGGAGGCGGTCAGCCGTGTGTCGCTTGCCGTTCCCCCCGGGCGCGTGGTGGGACTTGTCGGCGAATCCGGCTGCGGCAAAACGCTCACGGCCCTGGCCGCGCTGCGGCTGCATGACGCGCAGGTGCGCGTGCGCGCAGGCTGCGTGCGCGTAGACGGCGCCAATGTGCAAGAGATGGATGCGCGCGCTTTGCAGCGGCTGCGCGGCGGCATCGTGGCCATGGTCTTTCAAGAACCGATGACGGCGCTCAACCCCGTCTTTTCCGTGCGCGCGCATCTCTTTGAGGTCTTGCGTCGCCATCGCGGACTTGCGAAGGACGCAGCAGAAGAGGAAGCCCAAGCGCTTTTGCGCGAGGTGGGCATTCCCGACGCCGAGCGCGTGCTTGCAAGTTATCCCGATGCGCTTTCCGGCGGCATGCGGCAGCGCGTGCTCATCGCCATGGCGCTTGCAGGAAGGCCGCGCTACCTCATCGCCGATGAGCCGACCACGGCGCTGGATGTATCCGTGCAGCGCCGCATCGTGGATTTGCTCGCGCAGATGCAGCGCGCGCATGGGCTTGGCATGTTGCTCATCACGCACGATTTTGGGCTTGTGGCCGAGCTTTGCGATGAGGTGGCCGTGATCTATGCGGGCGAGATCGTGGAGCGCGCGCCGGTAGAGGCGATCTTTGACGATCCTCGCCATCCCTATACGCAAGCCCTGCTGCGCTGCCGCCCCGAAGCAAGTGCGGCGCCTGCGCCTATCCCGGGTCAAGCGCCGGAGCCCGGCGCTTGGCCAAGCGGCTGCCGCTTTCGCGACCGCTGCCCTTACGCGGAATCCATTTGCACGGCGCGGCCGCCCTGGGTGGAGCTTGGCGATGGACGCGCCGTGCGCTGCGTGCGGGAGCAAGCATGACGGATGCGCCCGTGCTGCGCTTGGAAGGCGTGCACAAGCGCTTCGTGCAAGGCGGCTGGTGGCGCAAGCGCGAGGTAGATGCGGTGCGCGATGTCTCGCTTGCCGTGTGGCCTGCGCACACGCTTGCGCTCGTGGGCGAATCCGGCTCCGGCAAGAGCACACTTGCGCGGCTTGCGCTGCGTTTGCTTGCGCCGGATCGCGGGCGGATTTGGTGGGGCAAGCACGAAGTGAGCGCGCTTTCTGCGCGCGCGCTGCGTCCGTTGCGGCGGCATGTGCAAATGGTGTTTCAAGATCCTTATGCCTCGCTCAATCCGCGCATGAAAATCGGCGAAGCGATCGCCGAGGGCTTGCGCATTCACGAACCGAAGCTTTCGCGCGCCGAGCGCCGCGCGCGCGTGGAGGCCATGCTTGAAGAGGTGGGCCTTGCGCCTTCCGCCTATGATCGTTATCCGCACGAGTTCTCCGGCGGCCAGCGCCAGCGCATCGGCATTGCGCGCGCCTTGATCTTGCGCCCGCGCGTGCTCGTGCTGGATGAACCGACCTCGGCCTTGGATGTCTCCGTGCAGGCGCAAATCATAGAGCTGCTTTTGCGCTTGCAGCGCGAGCACGGCATGGGCTATCTCTTCATCACGCACGATCTCGCGCTCGTGCGCTGGGTCGCTGCGCGCGCAGCCGTGATGTTTGCAGGCCGCATCGTGGAGGAAGCCCCTGCAAACGAGCTCTTTTCCTCCCCACGCCATCCTTACACGCAGGCGTTGCTGGACGCCCAGCCCGCTTCACACCCGGCCGCGCGCAAGCCGCCGCGCGCGCGCGGCGAAGAGCCGCCGCCTGCTTCCCAAGGATGCGCATTTGCGCCGCGTTGTCCGCGCGCGCAAGCGGATTGCCGCCGGCATCTGCCGCCGCTCGTGGAAGAAGGCGCCCGCCGCTTCGCATGCCTGCACCCGCTTCCCTAGCGCTTCCCGATTGGGTTGCGGCGGCGTTTGCTGCCTCCGGGCCGCTTGCGCAGCGCTATCCGCACTATCGGCACCGCCCCGGACAAGAGGAGCTTGCGCGCACGATCGCCGAGACATTGGCCACCCGCGCACGCTTGCTTGCCGAGGCGGGCACGGGAAGCGGCAAAACGCTTGCGTATCTCGTGCCCGTGCTCGGCTTTGACGGGCGCGTGTGCATCAGCACGCACACCAAAGCCCTGCAAGACCAGCTCTGGGATCGGGATTTGCCTGCGGCCATGCAGGCGCTCGGCGTTCGCCGCGCGGCGGCCTTGCTCAAAGGCCGCACGAACTACTTTTGCCCCTATCGGTTGGAGCGCAAGCTGCGCGCAGGCGCCGCAGCCCCGCTCATGGAAGCGCTGTTGCGCGTGCGTGCTTGGGCCGAGCAATCCGAAGATGGGGATCTTTCCGCCGCACCCGTGGATGTGGAGGCGCTCGGCATCGCAAGCTGGGCGACGGCCACGGCCGAGCAATGCTTGGGCGCGCAGTGCCCCGCGCTTGGCCGCTGTCCCTTGATGCGGGCGCGCAGGCGCGCGCAAGAGGCCGAGATCGTGATCGTCAATCACGCGCTGCTCCTTGCAGATCTCGCGCTGCGCGCAGATGAGAAGGGCGCGCTTTTGCCTGAGTGCGAGGCCTACATCTTGGACGAGGCGCATGCGCTTGCCGAAGCCGCATGCCAGCACTTCGGCTTGCAGCTCAGCCTGCGCCGCTTGCAGGTGTGGCTGCGCGATTGGGAGGAAGAACTGCATGCGGAATCCCCCGATCCTGAGGCGCTTCGCGAGATGCGCGAGGTCTTTGCGCAAGTGCTTGCCGCTTGGCCCACGGGGGAGCTCGCCAAGATCGCCGAGGCCTTTGCGCTCGTGCGCGAGCTTGCCAGCGCCTTTGCGGCCGCAGGCCCGGGGCTTGCGCGGCTTGCTTGGCGTGCGGATGAGATCGCGCGCGCGCTTGCGTTTTTGCAATCGCCGCCTGAGGACTTCGCGGTGTGGAGTGAGGGGGAACGCGATGCGCGCATCTGGCATGCCGCGCCGATAGAGCCCGGCGCCTTGCTCGCCGCGCACCTTTGGTCGCGCCCCGCGGCCTTTGCGCTGCTTTCGGCCACCTTGCGCATCGGCGCAAGCTTTGCTTACGCCCGCGCGCGGCTGGGGCTTGTGGATGCGCGCGAGCACTTCACGCCTTCGCCGTTTGACTATGCGCGCCAAGCCCTTTTGTTCGTGCCGCGCGGGCTTTCGGGTGCACCTGGGCGGGATGAGGCGCGCCTTGTGGAGATGATCGTGCGGCTCGTGCGCGCTTCCCAAGGGCGCGCCTTCGTGCTTTGCACGGCATGGGAAACCTTGCGGCGGCTTGCGCCGCAGTTGCGCGCGGCCTTGCCGTGGCCTGTGCTCGTGCAAGGCGAGGGCACAGGCCGCGAGGCGATGCTGAGAACCTTTCGCGCCGGCAACGCCGTGCTCGTGGGCGTGCGCAGCTTCTGGGAAGGCGTGGATGTGCCTGGGGAGGCGCTTTCGCTTGTGGTGATGGACAAAATCCCGTTTCCGCCGCCTGAGGATCCGCTCGTGGCCGCGCGCGCGCGCCGCGCCCGTGCGCGTGGCGAGAATCCGTTTTTCTCGGTCTTTCTTCCCGAGGCGGCGCGCGTGCTGCGCCAAGGCGCAGGAAGGCTCATTCGCAGCGAAACCGACCGCGGCGTGATCGCGGTGCTGGACTCGCGCCTTTTGGAGCGCCCATACGGGCGCAAGCTGCTTGCGGAGCTGCCGCCTGCGCCGCTTGTGCATGAGATGGAAGAGGTGGAGCGCTTTTTCCGCAAGGCCGAATAGACGCATTCGGCTTTTCCTTTGCGGCGCGCGTTGCCACAATCGCGGCAAATCGCCCAAGCAAAAGGAGGAGGTTGCATGGATGTGGCGGCGATGAAGCGCACAGCGGCCGAGGCCGCGCTTGCGCATGTGCCCGAGGAGGCCGTGATCGGCGTGGGCACGGGCTCCACGACGAACATCTTCATTGACCTTTTGGGCGCCCAAAAGCGCGTCAAAGGCGCGGTGGCCAGCTCCAAAGCGACGGAAGCGCGCCTGCGCGCAGTAGGGGTCAAGGTGCTTTCGCTGGAGGAAGCGCTCAAAGAAGGGCCGCTTGCCGTGTATGTGGACGGCGCGGATGAGTTTGATCCGCATCGCTGCCTCATCAAAGGCGGCGGCGGGGCGCTTACGCGCGAAAAGATCTGCGCGGCGGCGGCGCGCAAGTTCGTGTGCATCGTAGATCAAACGAAGCAAGTGGAGGTGCTCGGCACATTTCCGCTTCCCGTGGAGGTGATCCCGATGGCCGCACCGCTTGTGGCGCGCAAGCTGCGCGAGATCGGCGGCGAGGCGCGCCTGCGCGAGGGCTTTACCACCGACAACGGCAACTGGATCTTGGATGTGCATGGGCTTGCCATCACCGATCCGCCCGCGCTGGAAAACTGGCTCAACGCGATTCCGGGGGTGGTCACGAACGGCATCTTCGCGCATCAGCGCGCGGATGTGGTGCTCATGGGCACCGAAAAAGGGCTTGTGGTGATCTAAGCCCCCATGTTCCTGCGCCTGCTGGACGCCTCCCCCACGCCCGTGCGCGTGCTGGATGGGCATGGCCGCACCTTGCACGCCAATCCGGCTTGGCGCGCGGTGTGGGGCGAGCCGCCCGCATGCGGATTTCCTGAGGGGCGTGCCGCGCGCGAGGCCTTTCGGCGCGCCGCAGCAGGCGAGATCGTCATCAGCCCCGTGCACTTTCGCCCCCTGCAAACGCGCGATCGCTGGCTGCGCACCCTGGCCTTTCCGTTCGGGGAATGGGTGGCGCTTGTGCATCAAGATGTAAGCGATCTCGTGCAAAGCCGCCATGAGCTGCGCAAAAGCCGCGAGCGCTGGCGGCGGCTTTTGGATCTTCTGCCGGACTTCGTCGGCGTGCACGAGGGCGGCCGTTGGGTCTATCTCAACCGCGCGGCCTTGCAAATGTTCGGCGCGCGCGATCCCCACGAGCTGCTCGGCAAGCCGGCGATCCTTTGCGTGCATCCGGATGACCGCGCGCGCGTGGCCGCGCGCATCGCCGAAGGGCGCAAACAGCGCAAGCCGCAGCCGCTCGTTTTGGAGCACCTCGTGCGCTTGGACGGCTCAGACTTCTGGGCCGAGGTCGCGGCAGCCCCATGGCCGGACGGCGCAGAAGACGCCGTGATCGTGGTTGCGCGCGATGTCACGGAGCGCGTGCGCGCCGAGCGCGAAAACGCGATGCTGCGCGCGGCGGTGGAGGCCTCGGAAGAGCCGATCACGCTGCTGGATGCCGCATGCCGCATCGTCTTCGCCAATGAAGCCGCAGCCAAACTTTACGGCATCGCGCGCGAAGACCTGCAAGGACGGCACATCGCCGAGCTGCGCGGCGGCAAACCCGGCGATGCGTTGTTTTCCGAAATCTTCGGCACGATCCAGCAAGGGCGCACCTGGCGCGGTGAGATCCAAATCCGCCGCGCAAACGGAGAGGTGCGCATCGTCGCACGCCG
>WFOX01000221.1 GCA_015487905.1 Mariprofundales bacterium | reverse complement strand
TTTCTGCAAAAACGCCTGCACAACCGCCGCATATTCCGGCGCCGTCGTGAATTGCCAGCCCGCACCTGTTTCCACAAGCCGCACGCCGCGCCCTCTGTAATCGGCGGCCAACTCGGCCAAGGCCTGCTTCACCGCGCGCAGCTCGGCACCTGTGGCCTCGGCAAGCTTCTTCGCCTCCACGGGTTCCCCGCTTGCAAACAACAGCGCCTCAAGCTGCGCTTTCAGCATCGCCTGTCCCGATGGGATAGACCATGACGGCACCAAAGGGCTCGGATTGCACAATGCGTGCGGCACGCCGCCGCCAAAGCTCCAAAAGCGCAAGCAAGGTGGCGGCCAGCCACGCGCGCGTGCGCCGGGATGCGCAAAGCTCCTCCAGGCTTGCCGGCCCCTGGGTGAGGCGCGCCAAGATCTCCTGCATGCGCGCGCGCACGCTCACAGGCTCCGGGCGGATAAGGAGCCTTGCATCCTCGCCCACGCGCCGAAGCAACTTGGCAAAAGCCGCCACCAATGCCGCAAGATCGGCCTCAGGCCTTCCTTGCGCGGGCACGGGCATGCGCGGGCGCGCAAACCAGTCGCGCTCGCGGCGCGGCAGTGCATCCAAATGCTCGGCAAGCGCACGCGCCTCCTCATAGGCGAGAAGCTGCGCCACGAGTTCCTCGCGCGGGTCTTCGGCGTCCTCCTCATGGCGCGGCAAGAGCATGCGCGCCTTGATCTGCATGAGCGTGCTGGCCATGACGAGGTATTCGCCGGCGACATCCAGATCCAGCCGCCGCGCCTCTTCCAGCACGGCCAAGTATTGCGCCGTGATCTCGGCGATCGGGATGTCAAAGATGTCCAGCTTTTGCTTGCGAATGAGTTCCAGAAGCAGATCCAGCGGCCCCTCAAAGCTGGCGAGCCGCACGGCCAAGGGGCGCGCCAGCGCCACCTCGCTCAGGCTTCCCCCTTCGCAAGCCCCATGCGGGCGCGCGCCTCATCCAGCACGGGCGCAGCGATCTCGCGCGCGCGGCGGCTGCCTTCGTGCAACATCTCCCGCACCTCGTCGGGGCGCTGTTCCCAATGTGCGCGCCGCGTGCGGATCGGGACCAGCTCCTCTTCCAGATGCCGCAAGAGGATGCGCTTGCAATCCAGGCAACCGATGCCCGCCGTCGTGCAGCCCTTTTGGATCTCGGCCTTTTCCTCTTCGGTTGCATAGACCTCGTGAAAGCGCCAGACGGGGCATTTTTCGGGTGTGCCGGGATCGCTGCGGCGCACGCGCGCAGGATCCGTCGGCATCGTGCGCACCTTGCGCTCGGTGGTTTCCCACTCCTCGGCAAGCGGAATCGTGTTTTTGAACGACTTGCTCATCTTGCGCCCGTCCAGGCCCGGCAGCTTCGTGGCCTTGGCAAGCAAGGCCTGCGGCTCGGGGAAGGTTCGGCCGTAGAGGTGGTTGAAGCGGCGCGCGATTTCGCGCGCAAGTTCAATGTGCGGCAGTTGGTCCTCGCCTACGGGCACGGCCTCGCCCTTGTAGATGAGCACATCGGCGGTTTGCAGAAGCGGATAGCCGAGAAAGCCGTAGGTGCCAAGATCCTTGCCCTTGAGCTCGCGGATCTGGTCCTTGTAGCTCGGCACGCGCTCCAGCCACGAAAGCGGCGTGATGAATGAGAGCAAAAGATGCAGCTCCGCATGCGCGGGCACCTCGGACTGCACGAAGATGAGCGCGCGCGCGGGATCCACGCCCACAGCCAGCCAATCCAGCGCCACTTCAAGCGTCGCCTCGCGCACGATCGCGGGATCGGCGTATTCGGTCGTGAGCGCATGCCAGTCGGCGATGAAGAAGAAGCATTCGTGCTCGTCCTGCAATCGCAGCCAGTTCTCCAGCACCCCCTTGAGATGCCCGAGATGCAGTCTTCCCGTGGGCCGCATCCCTGAGACCACGCGCAGGCGTTTCGTCATGCCGCCCTCCGCTTCGGAAACACGGGGCTGGGGCGGCCGATGCGATGGCCCGGGGCGAGCACCCCCCAGGCGCCGTGCTCGGAGAGTCGGAGCGTTCCCACATCCACCTCGTGGCCATAGATCTGCGCCAGCATCGCCGCGGCCTTGACCGGCATGAACGGCGCAAGCAGCACGGCGATGAGGCGGCAGCACTCGGCAAGGTGAAACAGCACCATCGCCAGCCGCGCCCTCTCACCCTCCTTGGCGAGCCGCCAAGGCTCGCGGCGCTCCACATAGCGGTTGCC
>WFOX01000220.1 GCA_015487905.1 Mariprofundales bacterium | reverse complement strand
CTGCGGCGCTGGGCTTCGTAGCTGATTTCGGGATTGTAGCGATAGCGGCGCGCCTGCTCGGCCCGGGCCTCGGCGGCGGCCAGGCGCTTTTCGGCAGCGACGACATCGGGATGGCGTTGGGCGGCAAGGCGCACCGCATCGGCAAGCGCAAGCGCCTCGGCTTGGGCGCCTGCGCTGCACAGGAAAGCCAGCGCAAGAACGCTTCTGCGCATGGGCAAAACCTCCTCGGCATCGGGATCAAGCGCGCCAGAAGGCGCGCGGATGCGTCAGCCGAGGAGGAAGGTGGGCGGACGATCCAGAGTGAGGATGAGTTGCGGCGGAGAGGTGGTGGTGCTTGGGGTCAGCGCGAGCGAGGACAGGCGCGCAGCCAGGCGCTCTGTGCCTTGGGCGGGCGCGCAAGCCGCATGCGCGGCATGGGCTGCGCAGGCGGGATCCAAGGCTTGCGCCGTGGGTGGCGCATCGGGAACAGGGGCGTGGGCGTCATTTGCGGCAATGCTGGGGGCAGTGTGGCTGCTGGTGTGGGTGGGTGCGTGCATGTGCATGCCGCAGGCGAACACCGCCGCCTGCAACGCAAGCCAACCGCCCACGAGCCATGCGCGCATGCGGCGAACCTGAACGGTGCGGCCTATTGCGTCAAGCGCAAGGCTCAAGCACGAAACGGCGAAAGCGCGTGTTTCACGGCCTCCCAGTTGTCGCCGAGTTGATTGCGATGGATGACGAACTGGTGCCGCTCGCCCGTGCCGTCTATGCCGGATAGGCCGAACGAGCGATCGGCGGTATCCGGATAAAAGCGCACATCGCGCAACAGGGAAAGCACCTCGCCCGATTTGAGATGCAGGCGCACGGCTTTTTTGGTGATCTCAATGGCCACGGGGCTTTTGGCGGTCAGCAACAGCCGCCCCGCGATGCGATGCGCGCCGGCAAGGAGGAAGAAGGTGCCGAGGAACATGAGCAAATAGCCGAGCCATTGCTGCGTGCCCGCATACCAAAAGCGCAGTCCATACAGCCAAAGAAAGCTCACCGTGGGCACATAGAGCAGCAGATCCCAGATGACCCCGCGCTTGTCCGGCGCAAGCGCGGCCTTGATCTCGCGCGGCATCAGGCCGAGGGCTTCTTTGCAGCCTTATGCGAGACCGCCGGCGCCTTGCGCGCCGCTTCGGCCACCACCTGTTCCAAAACGGGCTTGAGCTCCTGATAGAGCACGCGTCCCGGGAAGACCGCGCGCACGATGCCGTTTGCATCCATGACAAAAGTCCAAGGCTCCCCGCGCACCTGAAAGGCCGTGTAGGCCTCAGGATTGTAGTATTGATCCATGTGCAGAAAGATCACCTTGTCCTGATATTCGTTGAGCAGCACCTTGAGCAGTTGAAGCTGCTTGTCGCATTGCGTGCAATGCCCGGGGGTTGCGAACTCCAACACGATGGGCTTGTGCAGCTTGAGCGCTTCGTCAAACGAATACTGATACATGCGCGGATCGGGATAGCGATAGCTCGTGATCTTGGAAAGATCGCCGTCCACATCAGAAAGCGTCTTCGTGTGCACAGCGGGTGCGGGCTTGCCGAGCATGAACACGCCCCCGCCGCCCACCTTTCCGCAGGCGGCAAGCGCAAGCGCTACGAAGACTGCCGCAAACGATCTAGCCATCCCGCGCATGTTTTAAATATGTTATAGGCCCAGATCGCGTTGGCAAGCAGCACAAGCGAGCCAAACACCCCCACAAGCCGCAGCCACGGGCGCACGACCGCCTCGGCCTCGGCCGGACCTTGCTCTACGGACACAGTGCCGCCCAGATACCCGGCGGTTGTGAAGAACACGACCATGCCCAAAAGGCCGATGTTGTGGATCCAGAAGTGCCATTTGACGAGTTTGACGCTGTAAATCCCGCGCCCAGCCAGGCGCGGCACGATGTAGTAGACCGCCGCGAAGATCGCCATCTCCACCCAGCCGAGCAGGTTGATGTGCGTGTGCGCGCGCACGATGAGCTTGCCGAACATGCGCTCATCCACGAAGTGGCGGAACTCGTGAATCCCGCCCATGAGCGCGCCCCACGAAAAGCCGATGAGGCTGTAGATCACGCAGGCATAGACGAACCAAAGCGT
>WFOX01000219.1 GCA_015487905.1 Mariprofundales bacterium | reverse complement strand
CCCAGGCCCATGGAGGCGAGCTTGCCCATGTGCGTGAAACGCCCGAGCGCCAGCAAGGTGGCAAGCGCCCCGCGCGCATCCACCGCAAACGAACCCAGCACCCCGCCGATCTTCATCGGCGCCTGTTGGCGGTGCGAATAGCGCCCGAGCTCCTTCCAGCGCCAGCTCGCCCCCTGCCACGCAGGCATCGCCACATCCGCAAGCATCCCGCGCACGCGCGCGCCTTCCCCTGCGGCCTCGGCGAGCGCCAACACGCGCCGCTTGAGCGCAGCAAGCCACAAGGCCGGCGTCATTTCCTCAGGCCGCGCAAGCCTGCCGTTGTGCTTGCAACGAAGCGGCGTGCGCATTACGACCCGCACAGGCCCCTCCTGCCGTGCTTCCGGCACCCAGCCGCCGTTGGGCGCAGGCCCCCAGCGCCCATCCGCACCAAGCCATGCCATTCTGACCAGCGCAAAGCGCACGCCGGCCACCCCTTTTTTCGCCGCATGCACAAGCGCCCGCGCCAAGGCCCCGCGCCAGTCGCCCGCCTCCGGGGCAAACAAGGCAAGCTCCACCTGCATGCGCCCGTCTTTGGCCTCGGCAAACAGCGCATAAGGCGCCACGCGCCCGCGTGCTGAAATCGGCTGCGTCCCTTCAGGAAACAGCCGCGCATAGGCGCAGCCCGCAGCCAGCACGCAGCGCGCGCACTGGGCACGGCGCGCGTCAAACACGCATACCTCGCGCTTGAGCGCCCAGCCGAAGGCCCCGCGCCAGGCCGATCCCCAAAAGCGCATCTCATCCAGCACCCCGCGCACGGGCACGAAGTCCATTCGCACGGCTTGCACCTTCAGCATCGCGCGCCAACCTCCCGACGCCCTTGCGCTGGCTCAAGCTTCACAAGCTTGGGATCTATCCCCGCGATGCGAAAACGCGCCTGGCCGTCCTTGCCTGTGATTTCCACGATCTGAAACGGCTCGGCGCCCGCCTCGCCGAGTTCCTGCCCAAGCCGCGCATTGATGCGCGAGCGGTATTCGGCAAAGCGCGCGGGATCCAGCGTATCCATGCCCAAAAACCCCTGAAACGCGCGCTCGCGCAATCGCTCCGCATAGCCGCTTGCCTCGCTTCCCGGATACCACACGACGAACTCATCCCAGCGGATCGGATCCACCTTGCCGCCCGGCCAGCACCCCTTCTGCCCGCGCGCAAGCAGCACGCAATAGATCGCAAAGAGGGCCGGCTCCAACTGCACGGGCACACCATTGCAGACGATCGTGCGCTGCTCATGCCGCACTTCCAGCCAAGGCCTGGTTTGCGCCGCCTCGGCAAGCGCCAAGGTTTTGCGGTAGTCGTAATCGCCTGCAAACACATTGGCGGGTAAGCGCTCGCGCAGGCGCAGCACCGGAATCTCGGCAAGCCGCACCTCTACCTTGGAGACGTCTATCTCGTCCCCATCGCGCGTGCGCAGGGTCTTCGGTTTAGGCGGCGGGTAGAAGAACTCGGGATGGCCTTCCACTGCTGGATCCACGAGCACATGGCTGAGCCGATCCTCCTCGCGCGCAAAAAGCCCGAATGCATAGCCCAAAAAGAAGCTCATCGTTTTGCGCCCGCCGGCGATGGAGGCATGCACCCGGCAATCCGGATCGTTCGTGAGCTTGCGCATCCAATGGATGCAGGCATCGGCCAAAGCAAAGTGGTCTTCTTCGGACACGATGTCCTTTAGCGGCTTGCCTGCGGCGCTGCGCACCTCGCATACCTCCAGCGCCGGCGGCGGAATCCCCCAATCCGCGCAAAGCCGCGCAAGCCATCCTTGCTCTTGCAAGGTCTCGCGCAGCTTGCGCGCGCCCACGCTTGTGGTAAGCGCAACCACGCGATGCACCTGCACGGGCGTCTTTTCCCGCGCAAGCGCATAGATCGTTTCCGTGATCACTTGCGGAGATTGGCCGACGACGGCCAAAAGCACCCAGCGCTTCCGAGGCTCCGAAGACTCCGCCATGCACCCTCCCCGGAAACGGCGGACACTATGAACGCGCATTCATCGCGCGTCAAGCCCTGATTCATCGCATGCGCAGGCTCCGGCGGATCCAATCCACAAGCGGATCATCGGCCGTTTCTCCCCCCGCAAGCGCCTTGGCAAAGCGGCGGGCTGCGCGCTTTCCAAGCTCAACACCCCATTGATCAAAGGGATTGATGCCGAACAGCACGGCCTGCACGAACACGCGATGCTCAAAAAGCGCAATAAGCGCGCCAAGCGCAAAGGCATCCAAGCGCGGCAAAAGCAGCACGCTCACGGGCCTTCCGCCCGGGCAATGCGCATAACGAGGGATCTCGCCATTGCCGTGCCAAAGCGCCTCCGCTTGTCCGAGCAAATGCGCGAGCAATAGCCGCTGCTCGGGGCTTTGCGCCACGCCCAAAAGCTCCACGGCGGCAAGCTCCGGGGCCTGATGCAGCCATTGAAACACCGCATGCTCTGCACGCGTGCCCACCCCACCCCAAACGACCGCGCAAGGCGCATGCGCAAGCGGCATTCCTTCCTCATCCACGCCTTTGCCAAGGCTTTCCATCTCAAGCTGCTGCAAGTGTTCCACGAACCAGCGCAGGCGAATGTCGTAGGCGAACACGGCGCGCGTCGGAATCCCCAAAAGCCGATGCCAAGCGCTCATCAAGCCCAAAACCACGGGAAGGTTTTCCTCAAGCGGTGCCGTGAGAAAGTGTCGATCCATCGCACGCGCGCCAGCAAGCAGCGCCGCAAACAACTCTTCGCCCAGCGCCGCCGCCACCGCAACGGAAACGCTGCTCCAAAGCGAAAACCTGCCGCCCACCCAATCCCAAAGGGGGAATGTGCGCGCCTTGGCAAGCGGTCCTGTGGCAAGACGCTCCGGATGGGCGGAGACGATCCAAAAGTGGCGATGCAACTGCTCCGCAGGGCACCCTTGCGCGGCAAGCCACGCAAGCGCCTCCTCTCGCGCCCAATGCACCTCTTCGGTGGTGCCGGATTTGGAGACGAGCACGAACAAGGTGCGCGGCGCATCTAACCCCGCCAACAAGCGATCGCGGGCCACGGGATCGGCCGCGTTCCAGAAAAAGACGGGCAAGCGCGCCGCGTCCGCAAAGGCGTCATACACAAGCCGCGGCCCCAGCTCGGAGCCGCCCCAACCCACATGCACGATCTCAGCAAGCGGTGCGCCCGCAAAGCCCTTGAGCTTTCCCGCGCGCAATGCGCGCACGGCCGCAAGCATCTGCTTGCGCGCAGCAAGAGCGGCTTTTGCTGCTTCGGCCGCAGCACCTTCAAGCTCCTCAGGTGCTGCGCGCAGGGCGATGTGCAAGGCCGCGCGCTTTTCGCTGCGATTGACAGGCTCACCTGCAAAAAGCGCATCCCGCTTGCGCGCAAACCCGCGCGTGGCAAGCAACCGCAAAAGCGCCGCCAAGACCTCGCGATCCCAGCGCGCGCGCGAAAGATCCACGCACCAATCGCGCCACGAAAGCCGGAAATCTTGAGCGAGATGGGCATGGGCGCGGTGCCGCGCAAGATGCGGCGCAAGCGCGCTTGCAAGATCCTCCAATGCCTCCCCAGGCATGGCGGCAAGTTTAGCGCCCAAGGCGAGTTGCGCCCAATCGCAGAAGTTGGCATCGGGATTGCTTCCTTCCGGACATGACGCCGGATTTCGCGATCGCCTTCGCTGAAAAAGCGCTGTTTACGGCGCTGCTCGTGAGCGCGCCGATGCTCGTCGCCGCGCTTGTTGTGGGCGTTGTGATCTCGCTGTTGCAAGCCATCACGCAACTGCAAGAGATGACGCTTGCCTTCGTGCCCAAGATCGTGGCCGTGTTCGTGGCGGCGCTGGTGGCGCTTCCTTGGATGACGGAAACACTCATGCACTTCGCGCGCGAAAGCTTTGACGCCGTGCTCGCGCTTGTGCGATGAAGGAACTCGTGCTGTGGTTTTCGCCGGAGCGCGTGGCCGTGGCCATGCTCGTGCTCCTTCGCGTAGGCAGCCTCGTGTTGCTGGCTCCCGGCATCGGGCATCCGCTCGTGCCCGTGCCCGTCAAAGCAGGGCTTGTGGCCGCGCTCACGCTCATGCTGCTGCCACTTGCACCCGTGCCCGCGCTTCCCTCTTCCGCGTTGGGCTGGGCGCTGGCGGCCTTGCGCGAGCTGCTCTTGGGCGCAGGGGCGGCGCTCGTCCTGCGCCTGGCGCTTGCGGCTGCGCATCTTGCCGGCCAACTCGCGGGCATGCAGATGGGGCTTGCCATCGCCGCCACCTTGGATCCCGAAGCACGCGCACAAACGGGACTTGTGGCTGAGCTTGCCTCCACCTTCGCCTTCACGGCGTGGATCGCATTCGGCGGCCATCGCGAGGTGTTCGTGGGGCTTGTGCAATCGTTGCAGATGCTCCCGCCTGGCGCCCCCTGGCCGCTTGCGCATGCGGGCGATCTCGTGCAGCTCGCATCCAGCGTGTTTTCGCTCGCGCTTCGGCTTGCTGCGCCCGTGCTCGGCCTTCTTCTGTTGATTTACTTGGCGCTTGGGCTGCTTGCGCGCGCAGCGCCGCAGATTCAGGTGTTCTTTCTCGCCTTTCCGCTCACCACCGCCATCGGGCTTTGGAGCCTTGCGCTTGCCTTGCCCGCGCTTGCCGCCGCCCTTTTGCAGGCATGGCACATGCACGGGCGCTGGGCGCTGGGCTGGCTTGCGGGGTAAGCCGTGCCGGACGAAGAACGCCCGGATAGCTCGCAACGCACCGAAGAGGCCACCCCAAGGCGCCGCGAACAGGCGCGCAAGAAGGGCCAGGTCGTCCAAACGCGCGAGCCGGCCACCGCCATCGCCTACTTCGTGCTCGCGGCCGGGCTTGCGGGGGCCGCCGCCTTAACAGCACACACGCTTGCCCAGGCCATGCGCGCGGCGCTTTCGGGCGCGCTTGCGGCGTCCTTCACGCCCGAGGGCTTGCAACTGCTTGCAAAGCAAGCGCTTGCATGGATCGGCAAGGCCGCGGTGCCGTTCGTGTTGCCCGTGCTTGCGCTTGGCGTGCTCGTGCAGTTTCTCATCACGGGGCCTGTGCTCACCACGGCGCCGCTTGCGCCGAAGCTGGAGCGGATCTCCCCGATTGCGGGGCTCAAGCGGCTATTTTCCTTGCGCACATTGGCGGAGCTTGTGAAGTCGCTCATCAAGCTCACCGTGCTTGGGATGATCAGCGCCGCGGTGCTTGCAGGCACATGGCGCGCGCTCGTGCATGCGCCGCTTGCCCCGCTTGGCGCCACCCTCAAAGGCTGGCTTGCGATGGCCGCAACCCTTGTGGGGGCCTCCGCCTTCGCTTTCGCCTTGCTTGCGCTTGGTGATTGGCTGTATCAGCGCTGGGAACACGAGCGCTCGCTGCGCATGACGAAGCAGGAACTCAAAGAGGAGCTCAAGGAAACCGAGGGCGATCCGCAAATCCGCGCCCGCATCCGCCAAGTGCAATCGGATCTTGCGCGCAGGCGCATGATGGCCGATGTGCCGAAGGCCGATGTCGTCGTCGTCAATCCCGTGCATGTGGCCGTGGCGTTGCGCTACGACCCGCCTCGCGACCCCGCACCGCGCGTGGTGGCCAAAGGCAAAGGCAAGCTCGCCAAGCGCATCCGCGAAATCGCCGAACAGCACGGCGTGCCCGTGCGCGAGGCGCCCGCATTGGCACGATCCTTGTATGCCCTTGTCAAGGTCGGCGAGGTGATCCCCGAGGCGCTCTTTGAGGCCGCGGCGATCCTGCTCGCCGAGATCTACCGCACGCAAAGGAGGCGCTAAGTGCAAGCCCAGGCCGCCGCCATCGCCGTGCAGTTCGCCAAGCGCCCGGATGTGTTCTTGGCCGCGGGCCTTTTGGGCGCATTGCTCGTGATGATGCTGCCCGTGCCTTCGTGGCTCATGGATGTGCTGCTCGCCACCAACATCACGATCGGCGTGCTCGTGCTGCTCACCGCGCTTTACATCCTCAAGCCGCTTGAGTTTTCGGTCTTCCCGTCGCTATTGCTTTTCACGACCTTGTTCCGGCTTGCGCTCAATGTCGCCACCACCCGTCTCATCCTTTTGCACGGCCAAGAAGGCCCGTCCGCGGCCGGCCATGTGATTGAAGGCTTCGGAGAGTTTGTCGTTGGCGGCAATGTCGTCGTGGGTCTCGTCGTGTTTTTGATCCTCGTCATCATCAACTTCGTCGTGATCACCAAAGGCACGACGCGCGTGGCCGAGGTCGCCGCGCGCTTCACCTTGGACGCCATGCCGGGCAAACAAATGGCCATTGACGCCGATCTCAACGCCGGACTCATTGATGAGAAGGAGGCGCGCCGGCGCCGCGAGCAGATCGCGCGCGAGGCCGAGTTTTATGGCGCAATGGACGGCGCGGCCAAGTTCGTGCGCGGCGATGCGATCGCAGGGCTTGTCATCACCGCGATCAACCTCATCGGCGGGCTTGTGATCGGCGTGGTGCAGCACGGCAT
>WFOX01000218.1 GCA_015487905.1 Mariprofundales bacterium | reverse complement strand
TTCGCATTGGGGTTGAAGCCGAGCACGGCCTCGTCCGTGAGCGCAAAGTGATGCGGCGCGGCCTCGGCGGAGATGGGAAGCCCGCGGGATTGGGCCTCGCGCACGATCGCAACCGAATCCGCAGCCGAGATGTGCGCGACATGGTAGCGGCAGCCCGTGCGCCGCATGAGCAGCGCATCGCGCGCGACCATCACGGATTCGGCCTCGGTGGGCGCACCGAGCACCCCAAGGCAGGTGGAAATCCAACCTTCATTCACGCTTGTGCCAAGCGACAGCGACGGCTCCTCGGCATGCTGGATGAGCAGATAGCCGAAGCTAGCCGCATATTCCATCGCGCGGCGCATGACCCCGGCATCGGCCACAGGCCGGCCGTCATCGGAAAAGGCGACACACCCTGCGCGCGCAAGCTCGCGCATCTCGGTGAGCTGCTTGCCCTGTAAGCCCCGCGTGATCGCGCCGATCGGGCGCACATCGCAAAGCCCCACCTCGTGCGCGCGGCGCACGATCGCGCGCACGACGCTGGCCTCATCCAGCACCGGATCCGTGTTCGGCATGCAGCAGATCGTCGTCACACCGCCGGCCACCGCCGCGCGCGAGCCTGTGCGGATGTCCTCCTTCCACTCCTGCCCGGGCTCGCGCAGATGCACATGCATATCCACAAACCCCGGCGCAACGATGCAGCCATCGGCCTCAAGCACCCTGTCCGCAGGCCCCGAAAGCGCTTCCACAATGCGTCCGTTCTCAATGAAGAGATCCCCTCCTTCATCGCGGCCCGAGGCCGGATCCACAATGCGCCCGCCGCGGATACAAAGCCTCATCGTGGAACCTCTTGTTCGCGCAAAATAGGCAAAGAATAGAGTTCCTTATTTGAAGTCTGGATTTCATGCTTAACATCCACAGAAAGTCCGTATAAATCCAAAAGCATCCACTTCTGTGCATAGTAGCGGTTTTCTCTTTTCCTTCTCTCGTGCTCATCCCCGACATTCATCTGATAGGCAACCAGCAAGTGCACTGCATCCTTTGTCACCTTGTCCAATGGGGGTGATAGATAGAAGCTCCGCAAGCTGGAAGATTTATTGTCAGGATTATATGTTTTGCACTCTAGATATAAATACATACCTTCTTCAGGAACAAAGACTTCAATATCAGGATATCCGGCGTTCTTTTTCTTCCCGTCTTTCGTCTTCGGAGTGTCTGCCTGGAACCCTTTCCTGTTAAGTGCATCCTTCACGAAATCCTCTATCTTATTTCCGACCTCGTTAGCACGACGGCTGTAGAGCCCTTTTGCATTGATTTCCCTTCCCGCATCCGTAAGCGATGATGCTAATCTGTCTAGCCAGGCCGCCTCCCGAGGCGCAGGCAAAACCGCGCATCCGGTGAAAGCCCGAATAAACATTCTGAGAGGTTGGTCTCGCAATGGCGTCAACATCGCCGCTACAAGTCTTTCCATATCCCGAAGATCTTGTTCTAGTGGATTCATCGCGGCCTCCGGCATATCACGATACGTTGCGTATTGGTGCCCTTGCGCATGTTGGAAACCCCCCAGATATGGGAGGTTTTTGTAAAACACTGGCGCTGAATGAGGCATCCCACAAGTTCCCAACCGGTTTGCATGCAAAGCTCGGCCACATGCTCATCCAGCGCGATGCGCCCACCCTTGACCTCGCCGACCTCAAAGGCCAGCCAGCCGCCCGGGCGCGTGGCGCGGTAGATGTTGGCGAGAACCGCGCGCATTTTCTCCCGCCATGCCTGCAATGAAGGCGTCTGCGTGATGCGCCGCGCCACGGCCTCAGCATCCAGGCCGTTGAACCAGCAGCGCAGCCAGTTGTCGCGCACATAGTCCACGACATCCAGAAACGGCGGCGAGGTCACCGTGAGATCCACCGAGGTCGCAGGCGGAAAGCGCGGATCGGCGGCATCGGCCTCGGCGAACATCAGGCTTGCGTGGGCCATGCGCAGGTTCTGGATATCCCGCGCCGAAAGCCCTGCCAGCAGCGCGCGCGTCTTGCGCAGGATGCGCGCAGGCACATTGCGGTATGCAGGCGTCTGCCCGCGCCGCGCATTGATGCGCCGCTGTTCCTCAGGCGAAACGGCTTGATTGGGCGGCAGCGTATAGACGGAAAAGAACCCATCCGAATGACCCGTGAGCCGATTCGTCGCCACCATGCGAATCCAGCGATCCACATGGTCTTCCGCGCCTTCTTCTCGGCGCGTGTTCAACCATCGGCGCAGGGCGAGGATCTCGCGCAAGGTATCCGGGTGGAAAAACATGGAAAGATCCATTTCCGCCTTCTGCGGCCCATGCCAGGGGATTCGCTCAAGCCGATCCCTGACCTCAGCCAGTGTGGGCGGCCAAAGTCGCGGCTCGGTCAGAATGCGCGAGAGAGGATTGATGTCGCCGCCGGAAGCGCGGCGCCCCATGAGCGCGGCCTCAATGAGTGTCGTGCCGCGCCCCGCGAACGGATCATGCACGCGCGCGCCCGGACGGGTGAGATGCGCGATGAAGAAGTGCGGAAGCTGCGGCTTGAAACAGGCGCGATAGGAAATCTCATGCAGGCGCTTGGCCTGGCGCTGCCGCGCTGTCCAGAACTCCCCCTCCCACCAGGGCCGCCCGAAGCGCTCATGGATGAGCTGCGCCTTCGCCGCAAGCATCTTTGCGAACTGCGCCGGCGTGCAGGTCTCCCCTTGGGGGCTTTCCAAGCCCAGCTCAAGCTGCACCGCTTCGGCGCTCACGATGCCTCGCCCCCGCAAAGGCTCACAAGCACGGCCATGCGCGCGGCTACCCCATGCTCCACCTGCTCCAGCACGAGGCTTGCAAGCCCATCGGCCACTTCGCTGGCGATCTCCACGCCGCGGTTCATCGGCCCGGGATGCATGACCAGACACCCCTTTTTTGCGCGCGCAAGCCGCGCCTTGGTAAGCCCATAGGCCTCGTGATACTCGCGCAAGGAAGGAAATAGTGCCCGGCTTTCCAGCCGCTCCGTTTGCACGCGCAGCATGTAAAGCACATCCGCGCCTTCTATCGCCGCATCCAGATCCGTGAAGACCTCGCAGCCGAAGCGCTCCACCTCCGCAGGTAGCAAGGTCTTCGGCGCCACAAGCCGCACGCGGTAGCCGAGCTTGCGGGACGCCCAAAGGTGCGAGCGCGCCACGCGCGAGTGCGCGATGTCGCCGACGATCGCGATCGTTTTCCCCTCCCAGCCGCCGTGCTCGGCAAGTGTGACAAGATCCGCAAGCACCTGGGTGGGATGCTCATGCGCGCCGTCGCCCGCATTGACGACGGCCCCGCGCGCAAGGTGCTGGGCAATGAGATGCGGCGCGCCCGCAAGCCGATGGCGGATCACGATCACATCGGCGTTCATGGCCTGCAAGGTGCGCGCGGTATCCAGAAGCGTCTCTCCTTTCTCCACGGCGCTTGCCTTGGCGGAAAGATTGACGACATCGGCCCCAAGCCGCTTGCCCGCGATCTCAAAGCTCGTGCGCGTGCGCGTGGACGGCTCAAAGAAGAGATTGATCACCGTTTTGCCGCGCAGAATCGGCGCCTTCTTCACGGGCCGGCGCGATAGCGCCAAAAACGAGCGCGCAAGCTCCACCAGCTTGCAGATCTCCTCGGCGGAAAGCTCCTGAATGCCAAGAAGATGTCTCATGCTGCCCGCTCCTCCACGAGCACGAAGCCTTCGCCTTCCGGGCGCAGCACAAGCCGCGCCGTATCGGGCACCGAAAAGCGATGCGCGACCACATCGGGCTGGATCGGAAGCTCCCTGCCGCCGCGATCGGCAAGCACGACGAGGCGCACAGCACGAGGCCGGCCATAGTCAAAGATCTCGCCGAGTGCCGCGCGCACGGTGCGGCCCGTGTAGATCACATCATCCACAAGCCAGATCACGCGCCCGTCCACGGGCCAATCAAGCTGCGAGCCATGCACCTTGGGATGCGGCCCGCGCGTCGTCCAATCATCGCGATGAAAGGCGATGTCAATGG
>WFOX01000217.1 GCA_015487905.1 Mariprofundales bacterium | reverse complement strand
GGCACGATGAGCAGCACGGTCGTCACATTGTCCAAAAAGGCCGAAAACACCGCCGTGACCGTGGAGAGCATGAACATGACACCCACGGGATGGCCGCGCACGGCCTTGGCGGCGACGATCGCGACATATTCAAACACGCCCGTCTTCTGCGTGATGGACACGATCACCATCATGCCGACCAAAAGCCCGATCGTGTTGAAGTCAATGCCATGGATCGCTTCTTCCTGCGTGATCACGCCAAGCAGGATCATGAGGCCTGCGCCGAGCAATGCGAGCACGGCGCGGTTGAAGCGCTCCAGCATCACGAGCGCATACACACCCAAAAGAATCCCCACGGCCACCCAAGCGGCGGGCAGCCCGAAGGCAACGGCGTGGTTCATGGGGCCTCATCCCCCTCGCGGATCGTAAGCTCGGCGATGGCGCGCAGCACATCGGTGGCCGAGATCAGTCCCAAAAGCTTTTTGTGCTCATCCACGACGAGCGCGTATTCGGCATGCGCGCCGCGGCAGACGATGGCCGCCGCCGCCGCAAGCAGCGACTCATCCGGCTCAATCGTCACGGGATCGGGATCCATGACCTCCACAACAGGCTTCGGCGCAAGCTCGCGGTAGCGCCGGTGCAGCGCGCCGATGTCGGGCACAAACGGCGCCTGGCCGAGCTCGCAGATGTATTCGGGCGCCATCTCCTCCAGCACGCGGCAGTTCCAAAACGCACCAAGCAAACGATCCTCGGCGTCCACGACGGGCAAAAAGTGCACGCCGCGCGTCCAGATGCGCTCCAAAGCCTCGGCCACGGTTTCCTCGGGCCGACACACGATCACCTCGCGCTGCATCACTTGTTCTACGCGCATCTCAAGCCTCCTTTGCGCCCTGCCGCGGCCAGACGAGCACAGGCTTGCGCGCGGCCTTCACCTCGTCCACGCGGCGGCGAAAGGCGCGCGTGGGCGCCTCATGTAGGACTTGGGCCTCGCCGCGCGCGGCGGCCTCGGCGATGGCAAGCATCGCACTGCAAAAGCGATCCAGCTCGCGCTTGGACTCGGTTTCGGTCGGCTCAATGAGCATCGCGCCCTGCACGATGAGCGGGAAATAGATCGTCATCGGATGGATGCCATAGTCAATGAGCTTCTTCGCAATATCCAGCGTCTTGACCCCATGCTGCGCTTGATGTTTGTCGGTCAAGAGCACCTCGTGCTTGCAGGGAAGCGGAAACGGGCGGTGATAGGCTTTAGCAAGCCTTGCTGCAATGTAGTTGGCGGCGAGCACCGCATCCTCGGCGATTCTGTGCAGGTGCTCGCGGCCCACGGCCTGGATGTAGGCAAGCGCCTTCAAGAGCACCGAGACATGGCCGAGGCTTCCGAGCACCGGCCCGATCGCCTGCGCATCCTCGCGCACCACGCGCACCTTGCTCCCCTCGCGCACAAGCCGCGGCACAGGCCGAAACGGCGCGAGCTCTTTGCTTACGGCAAGCGGACCTGCGCCCGGCCCGCCGCCGCCGTGCGGGGTCGCGAAGGTCTTGTGCAGGTTGATGTGCAGGCAATCCAGCCCCAGATCGCCCGGGCGCACGACACCCACAAGCGCATTGAGGTTCGCGCCATCGCCATAGACGAAGCCGCCCGCTTCATGCACGCGCGCGGCGATCTCTTCAATCTCCGATTCAAACACACCCGCCGTGTTCGGGTTCGTGAGCATCAGGCACGCGATCTCATCGCCGCGCTCGGCAAGCACGCGCGCAAGCGCCTCCGTATCCAGCCTGCCGTCCTTGCGCGAGGGAAGCTCCAGCACTTCCATGCCGGCGAGTGTCGCCGAGGCCGGGTTCGTGCCGTGCGCCGAGTCCGGCACGAGCACGATCCGGCGATGCCCCTCGCCGCGCGCTTGCAACGCCTTTCTGATCACAAGCAGCCCCGTAAGCTCCCCATGCGCGCCCGCGGCAGGCTGAAGCGAAACCGCGGCCATGCCCGTGATCTCGGCAAGGATGTCCTCAAGCTCCACAAGCAATCGCAAAAGCCCCTGCACATCCTCGTCATCCTCTTCGGGATGCAGCTCGGCAAAGCCCGGGTTTCGCACAAGATCCTCAT
>WFOX01000216.1 GCA_015487905.1 Mariprofundales bacterium | reverse complement strand
CCGGCTGCCACTACATTGACACGGCCAACTACGAGCCGCCGGATGAGCCGCGTTTCCGCTATGCCGAGCAATGGGCGCGGCGCGAGGACTTTGCGAAGGCGGGGCTTACCGCCGTGCTCGGCGCAGGCTTTGATCCGGGTGTTACGAACGCCTTCTGCGCCTATGCGCTCAAGCACCACTTTGATGAGATTGAAACGATTGACATCTTGGACTGCAATGCGGGCGAGCATGGGCTTCCGTTCGCCACCAACTTCAACCCCGAGATCAACATCCGCGAGGTCACCCAGCCCGGGCGCTATTGGGAAAACGGGCGCTGGGTGCAAACAAAGCCGCTAGAGTTTTCGCGCGTGTTTGACTTTCCAGAGATCGGCCCACGCAAGGCTTATCTTCTCTACCATGAAGAGCTGGAATCGTTGAGCAAGCACATCCCGGGCCTCAAACGCATCCGCTTTTGGATGACCTTTTCCGACAACTACCTCAAGCACCTGGAAGTGATTTGCAACCTTGGACTGCATCGCGTGGAGCCTATCCGCATCAAGGGCGTGGAGATCGCGCCCGTGGAGTTTTTGAAGGCGCTGCTTCCCGATCCAGCTACGCTTGGCGCGCGCACGAAGGGCAAGACGAACATCGGCTGCATCATCACAGGCCGCAAAGGCGATGAGCGCTTTACGCGCTACATTTACAATGTCTGCGACCACGAAGAGGCGTTTCGCGAAACCGGCGCCCAGGCCGTGAGCTACACGACCGGCGTGCCCGCGGCAAGCGCGGCAGCGCTTGTCGCAAACGGCACATGGCGCAAGGCCGGCGTCTGGAATGTGGAGGAGCTGGATCCCGATCCGTTCCTTGCGCGCATCGCGCGCTTCGGACTCCCCTGGCACGACGAGCCGTTTCAGCCGCTGGATTGAAGCAAGACCTCATCCGCCGCCTACGCGCCCTTCCCTCTTCCGAGGCCTATGCGCGTGCGCGTGTCCTTGCTGAATATCTCCCCTATTTCCGTGAGCAGCTCACGCTTTTAGACGAAGAGGGTCTGCGCAAGGCGCTCGCCTGGCCGCCGCAGCTTCCCGATCCTGCGGACATTCAGCCCTGGGACGGCGATTTTGCCGCGCAGCAGGCGCGCATGCGGAGGCTTGCGGCGCTTGCGCGCGTGCAAACCGTATGGTGGGAGTTCGGCGCGCAACAAGCGCCCGAGCAGGGTTGGCTTGCGCTTTCGCGCTTTTGCGATGCGCTCATCGCCGAAGGCGCGCGGGTGGCGCTTGGCTTCGCGGCCATGCGCAGACCTATGCCCGCTGGCTTTCGTTGGCTTTTTGTTGCGCTCGGCAAGCTTGGCGGCGAAGAGGTCAATCTCGCCTCCGATTGGGATCTCGTCTGGGTTTGGGATGCCGAAGAGCAGGATGCCGCCGTGTTTGCGCAGCGGGCCTTGCAACTGTTCGTGCGCTTGTTTGGCGAGCGCACGCCCGAAGGCCAAGCCTGGCGCGTGGATCTGCGCCTGCGCCCGGGTGGTGAGGGTGCGCCTGCGGCCACGCGCCTGGCGGCGCTCGTCGCGCACTTGGAGTCCTACGCGCAAACATGGGAACGCGCGGCATGGCTGCGCGCGCGCCCTATTGCCGGCGATGCCGCGCTTGCCGAGGAAGTGGAGCGCCTGCGCAAAGCCTTCGTGTTTCGTCGGCATTTGGACTATGCAGCGCTTGCGGCGCTGGCTGGGATGAAGGCGCGCATGGATGCGCAAGCAAAGGGCGAGGACTTCGGCCCGGGCTGGGACATCAAGCGCGGCCGGGGCGGCATTCGCGAGGCCGAGTTTTTCGTGCAAGCGATGCAGCTCATCTATGGCGGGCGCAAGCCGGCCTTGCGCGTGCGCGCCGTGCTGGAGGCCACTCAAGCGCTTGCCAACGAGGGGTTGCTTGCTGCGGAGGAAGCCCAAAGGCATGCCGAGGACTACAAGTTTCTGCGCCGCCTGGAGCACGCCTGGCAAGCCGCGCGCGGCGATGTCGGGCATCGGCTGGATGCGGATGCCGAGGCCGTGTTTCGCGCCGCGCTTGCGGACTTTCAACTTGAGCTTGCCCAAACAATCACAGAGCGCGTCGCGGCGCGCTTTCGCTCGTTGTTTGCAGAGGAAAAGGCTCCCGCGGCCTTTCCGTGGGACGAGTCTGAGCGCTGGGCGGACATGTTTCCTGAAACGCATCGCGCGCATGTGGCGGCGCTGCTCCAAGAGATCGGCGCATGGCTGGATCGCGGGCTTTTGCCGGAGCGCGCGCATCGCGAGGTGGCGGTTGTGCTGTGCGAAGCGCTGCCCGCATGGGCAGAAGACGCCAACGGCGTGCGCGCGCTCAGCCTCTTCGTGGATCTTTTGCGCAACATCAGCGGTCGCGCGCATTGGATGGACTTGCTTGCGCACCACGAGGGCGCACGGCGCTGGCTCATCGGCGTGCTTGCCGCAGGCCGCTTTCTCGCCGAGCGCGTTGCGCGCGATCCCGCATGGCTGGAATGGCCGCTTGCCGCCGAGCGCGGCGAGGCCGAGATCGCGGCGCTCGTGCGCGCAATAGAGGCCGCCTGCGCACACACGGGTGAAGAAGCGCGGGCGCGCATCGCGCGCGCTGTGGATCAAGCCCGCATCACGCTCGCGCTCGCTTGGGATGCGCACCGCTTGCGGGCGCATGAACTTGCGCGCGAGTGGAGCTGCGTGGCCGAAGCCGCCGTGCGCGCTTGCTTGGCCGTGGCCATGCGCGAGATGGGAATCGCGCAAGGATTTCCTTTTGCGATTGTGGCGATGGGCAAGCTCGGCGCCCAAGAAATGTCGCTTGCCTCGGATTTGGATCTCGTGTTTCTCACCGAAGCCAAAGACTTTGCGCGTGCGCAGCGGCTTGGCCGCCGCGTGATCGCGCTTTTGAGCGCCACCCCGCCCTTCGGCCCAGGCCTTGCCGTGGATATGCGCCTGCGTCCATCAGGAAGGCAAGGCATCCTCGTATCCACATTGGCCGCATTTGAGGAGTATCAACATCGCTGGGCGCTCACCTGGGAGCATCAGGCGCTTGTGCGCGCGCGCGTGATCGCCGGCCCCGAGGACTTGCGCTCCAAGGTGGAAGCAGCCATCGCCGAGGTGCTCGCGATGCCGCGCAACCCCGCCCACATCGCCGCCGAGATGCGCGCGATGCGCGCGAAGATGGAGGCGCATCACGCGGCGGATGCGCGCTTCATCAACCTCAAGCACGGCGCAGGCGGCATGAGCGACATTGAGTTTCTCGCCCAGTTCGTGCGGCTCATCTGGCACGAGGGCACACCCAGCGTGCTTGCAACCCTGCAAGGGCTTTCGGCCTCTATCCCCAAGGAGTTTCGCGAAGCGGCGCCGTTTCTCGCCGAGACCTATGCGGACTTCATGCAAGCGCGCGAAGCGCTTTGGATTGAGTTGGAAGCCCCTTGCGAGCGCATTCCGCGCGATCCGAGCGATGCCGCCTGGCGGACGCTTGCGCGCCACACGGCCTTTTCCTCTCCCCAAGCGCTGCTTGCGCGCATGCAAATGGTGCGCGAGCGCTTCTTGGCATTGCTTGCGCATTGATTGTGCGCGCGATCACAGAGCGCGCGGCCCACGCATCTACGATGCGCCGCTTGCAACGCTGCATCAAGGGAGGTGTTCATGCGCAAGTGGATGATCGTGTTTCTTGCGGCTGCATGGATTGGAGCGGGTTGTGCCGAGGCCGCGTCGGTGCTTGCCCAGGTGGGCTATACGATCCAGCGCAGCGACAGCACCAAGCCCGGGGCACACAACGAGTTCACGGGTGGCACGCACACCTTTTATCCCGAGCTGGATCGGCGCGATTCGTGGCTGGAGCAGCATGTGGAAAAGCTGCGCACGATGCGCAGCTACAAGCGCGGCTGGACGCGCGTGTTCTTTGACTGGCCGCAGCGCGTGCGCGAAATCGTCATCCGCCGCGCAAGCGTGAAGAACGGCGACTTCCGCGGCGGCTGGATTCGCGTGGCCATCAAAACGCCGCGCGGCAAGTGGGTGCAGGTTTATGCGCGCAAGGATCATGACATCCGCAAGCCCGTGGTCATCCGAAAAGGGCTTGGCCGGCCCGTCAAGGGCGTGCGCATTGAGTTTCGCACGCCGCACGCGCTTACGCTTGGGCCTGTGGAGGTGCGCTAAGCCTCCTCGCGCGCAGGCTCGTGCAAACGAAAGGCCTCGTGCAAGGCGCGCACGGCGGTTTCCAGCTTTTCTTCGTCAATCACGACCGTGATCTTGATCTCGCTCGTCGTGATCATGGCGATGTTCACGCCCGCCTGCGCGAGTGTTTCAAACATCGTTTTGGCGACACCTGAGTGCGAGCGCATGCCCACGCCGACGATGGACACCTTGGCCACCGTATCGTCGCCGAAGACCTCGCGCGCGCCAAGCTCCGCTTTTACGCGCTCCATGATGCGCAAGGTCGTGCGAAAATCCTGCCGCGGCACCGTGAAGGTAATGTCCGTCACCCCCGCTTCGCTCACATTCTGCACGATCACATCCACATTGATCTCGGCCTCAGCGATCGGGCCGAAGACGGCGGCGGCGATCCCTGGGCGATCCGGGATGCCGCGGATTGTGACCTTGGCCTCGTCGCGGTTGAAGGCGATCCCTGTGACCGCTGCGCGTTCCATCGTTTGATCCTCCTTCGTGACCAATGTGCCCGGCGCATCCACGAAGCTTGAGCGAAGATAAATCGGCATGCCATAGCGCATCGCAAGCCCCACGCTGCGCACCTGCAACACCTTGGCGCCGAGCGAGGCCATCTCCAACATCTCTTCGTAGCTGATCTTCGGGATTTTGCGCGCGCGCGGCTCCACGCGCGGATCCGTCGTATAAACCCCATCCACATCCGTGTAGATGTCGCAGCGATCGGCACCCACGGCCACCGCCAAGGCCACGGCCGAGGTATCCGATCCGCCGCGCCCCAAGGTCGTGATTTCGCCGCGCTCGTTTACGCCCTGAAAGCCTGTGACCACGGGCACATGGCCGCGCTGCATGTGGCGCACGAGGTGCTCGGCCTGCACCTCCAGGATGCGCGCGCGAAAGTGCGAGGATGTCGTGCGAAAGCCCGCTTGCCCGCCCGTGAACGAATAGGCGGGCACGCCGCGGCGGTTGAGCTCAATCGCAAGCAACGCGGCGGTCACCTGTTCGCCCGTGGCCACCAGCGCATCCAGCTCGCGCTGCTTGGGTTCCGGCGCAAGCTCATGGGCAAGCGCGATCAACCGATTCGTCTCGCCAGCCATCGCTGAGACGACGACGGCGACCTCGTTTCCTGCTTCGCGCTCGCGGCATACGATGTCGGCCACATGACGAATGCGGTTGAGATCCGCAACGGAGGTGCCGCCGAACTTCTGCACAAGCCGCATCTAGCGCTCCTTTTCCGGCGCTACCGCAATGCCCACTTTCCCAAGCCCAAGCCGCGAGAGGTGATCCAGCGCAAAGACGACGCGCTTGTGGCGCGCATTCGCATCGGCGCGCAATAGCACGGGCACATTCGGATCGCCCTTCGTGTAGTAAAGCACGCGATCTTCAAAGCGATCGTCCGGCACATATTCGTCCTGCACGAAGATGCGTCCATCCTTGTCAATGGAGATCACGACCTGCTTGGGGGCGCTTGCGCGCTCTTCGGAGGCCGCGGACGGAAGCTCCAAGCGCAGCTTGGCCGCGGTCTCAAAGGTCGTGGAGACCATGAAAAAGATGAGCATCAAAAACACCACATCCACAAGCGGCGTGATGTCCACGAAAGGCGGCTGGCGCTTTTTCCGTCCGCGCAGGTTCAACGCCGCTCGCCTTTAAGCAACTCCACGAAGCGCAAGGCATGCGCCTCAATCTCCACGACGAAACGATCCACGCGCGCCTCAAAGAACCGATGCGCCACCAGCGAAGGGATCGCCACCGTAAGCCCTGCGGCCGTGGTGTTCAGCGCCTTGGCGATGCCGCCTGCAAGCAGGTTTGCCTTGCCCACACCCACAAGCGAGATGTGCTGAAACACCTCAATCATGCCGATCACGGTGCCCAAAAGGCCCAAAAGCGGCGCCACCGCCGCGATCACGCCGAGCGCGCCGACAAAGCGCTCCAAGTGCGCCACCTCTTGGCGGCCCACCTCCTCCACGACCTCCTTGAGCACATGGCGCGGTGCGCCCGCATTGGCAAGCGCCACGCGCAGCACGCGACCCAAGGCCGTGTCGCTTTTGCGCGCGCGCTCCAGCGCCTGCTGCACATCGCCCTCGCGCACGGCGCGTTCAATCGCCGCCAAGTCGCGATCCGGGATCACGCGCGCGCGCCTGAGGCTGAAGGCCCGCTCAAAGACGATCGTCAGCGCAAGCACCGAGGCGGCCAAAATCGCATACATGACCGTGCCGCCCTGTTCAATGAACTCCAGCATCGCTACCCCCGCCGCCGCTGCGGCCCGCGGATTCTAAAAGCCTTTGAAGGCCGCGCAATGCGGCCTGCGCTTTGGCATCGGGCGGCCGATGCCATTGCGCCGGCACAACGCCCCCGGATGCAAGGCGCACCTGAATCGCGCCTTCGTAGCTTACGAGCACCCGCGCCCCCGCCTGCCGCCAGCGCGCGACGACCTCCGCGTGCGGAAATCCCCAGCGATTGCGCCATCCCGCTTGCACGATCACAAGCCGGGGATGCAGCGCGCGCACGAACGCGGGGCTGCTGGAGCTTCGGCTGC
The DNA here is from genome assembly GCA_015487905.1 of Mariprofundales bacterium. Taxonomy (GTDB): domain Bacteria; phylum Pseudomonadota; class Zetaproteobacteria; order Mariprofundales; family S012-25; genus S012-25. The sequence goes on along the minus strand of WFOX01000216.1, from coordinate 1,390 downwards.
CGTGGTGCGGCGCAAGCACGATCTCCGTGCGCGCAAGCTGAGAGACAAGCCGCCTTTCTACGCGCGCGGGAATGTCGGCGGGAAACAGAATCGCGTGTTTGCCCGCGCGCACGCGCAGCACGAGACTTGCCGCATTGCCGCGCAAGGGCGCCCCATGCGGCGGCCAAAGCACCTCAACCTCCGCTCCTTCAAGCCGCAGATGATCTCCGCGCCCAAGCCGCAGCACGCGCGCGCCTTTGCGCCGCGCCTCATGCATCGCCGCGCGCATAAACCAACGCTTGGCCCCCTCCGGCACATCGGGAAGCGCCAGCGCCTTCACCTCGTGCAGCCTGCGCAGCAAGGCCGGCGCACCGCCGCCGTGGTCGCTTTGTGCGTGCGTGATCACGAAAAGATCCGCATGCAGCACGCCGAGCGTGCGCAGGGCTTGGGCAGCGATGTGCCCGCCCGTGATCTGCGCGTTCCACCTTCCTGGCGCATCCACGAGCATCACGCCGCCTTGCGCGGTGAAAAGCGCGCTTGCCGCGCCCTGCCCTACATCCCAAACCCATAACGCATTTTCCTTCGTGTGCCGTTCGGCAAGCAGCAAGGCGCCGAGTGCAAGCTGCGCAGCCAGCATGAGCACCGCCGCCCATGCAAGCCGTTTGCGTCCAAGCAGGCCCAGCGCGATGCCAAGCGCAAGCGCCGTGATCCCAAGCGCCGCCGCATCGGGCTTGCGCACAAGCAGCATGCCGCCTGCAAGCCCTGAGAACCATGCTGCACCATGCGCAAGCGCCCTGCCAAGCGCATCCACAAGCGCAAACAATGCACCCGCTACGGCCTCCGCCCCCAAAAGCGCCGCCAAAGCAGCCGCAAGCGCGGCAAGAAGCAGCGCGGGAAACAGCGCGCCGGCCACGAGATTGGCCGGCACGGCATAAGGCGCAAGCCAACCGAAACGCGCAAGCGTCCAAGGCAATGTCGCCGTGTGCGCGGCCAAGGCCGCGATGCCCGCATAGCCAAGGCGCCGCAGGCGCCCGCGTGGCGCACGCGGCAAGAGCACGAGCGCAAGCGTGCCCGCAAACGAAAGCCAAAAGCCCACGGATTCGGTGGCCGCAGGCGAAACGACGGCAAGCAAGGCAAATGCAAGCGCAAGCGCGCGCACCCCTTCCGCAAGCCGACCAAGCGCCCAAGCCACGGCGGCGATCGTGAGCATGAGCGCTGCGCGCAGCGCAGACACAGGCGCGCCAGCAAGCGCCACATAGCCCCAGGCAAACGCCACGCCGCCTATCGCACCCCACACGCGTGCGGGTTGCCAGGCGAGCAACCGAGGCGCAAGGCGCGCCACACCGCCTGCAAGCATCGCCCCTGCTGCGCCCACCACGCCCACATGCAAGCCCGAGATCGCAAGCAAGTG
>WFOX01000215.1 GCA_015487905.1 Mariprofundales bacterium | reverse complement strand
CGCCAGTTGCAGCGGCGGTTCGGCGAGAGGTTGATGCCCATGGAGATGCCGCCGGCGCGGCGCGAGCGCACGGCATAGACATACCGCATGCCGAGCACATCGCGCGGGTGCGCGCGCACGGACAGCGCCGGTTTCATTCCTGGTCTTCCCTGCCTTCGCGCGCCTTGCGGCTGCGCGCCAGAAGCCGCTCCAAATGCACGGTGAGGTTGGCCACAAGCAGCGAATAGGCCGCAATGCCGAAGATCATCGCGATGGCAGCCACCATCCTACCCGCCCCCGTTGCAGGCGTGATGTCTCCGTAGCCGACGGTCGTGACCGTGGCCAGCGCCCACCAAAGCCCGTCGCGCAGGCTTGCAAAGGCCGGGTTGCGCCCGTGTTCCACGAGGAACTCCACCGTGCCGAAGACAAAGACGACGCCGAAGCCGATCGCGATCACGGCGGGCCAGGCATCGGCGCTCCAGAGCAACAGCCGCAGGCCCCAATCATGCACGCGCCGCCCGACGAAGAGCGAGCGCAGCACGAGCAGCGCGCCCATCATGCGCAGCAGCGCCAGCGCCCGCAGCACGGGCGAGGCAAGCACCACCACCAGCAAGAGGTCCCACCAGTTGCGCCGCATCCAGGCGGCGGGATCGGGATCCAAGCGCCAGCGCACGAAGAAAACGGCCACGAAGGCGGCCAGCACCGCAGGTTGCAGCCATGCGGGCATATCCCGGCGCAGCGGCACGGCGATGGCCGCGATCGTGAGGATGCCGAGTGCGAGATCCAGCGACGCCGTGCGCCTCAGTGCTTCCCCGCCTTGTGCGTGTAGTAGGTGGCCAGCGACACGAGCAAAATGCCGCCGCCCATAAAGAGGATGTTCAAGGGATCATCAAACTTCACATGCAGCACATTCTTGAAGAACGCCACAACCAAGATCATGAGCACGACCTTGGCAAGCCGGTCCTTGAGATCGTCCAGGGTGCGGATCATGAGGATGTTCTGCGCGCTCTCCTCGCTGCGCGCGATGTCAATGCGGCTAATGAAGAGCTCATACAGCCCGAGCGCGAAGATCAGCATCACGGTGCCGAGCAGGAAGTCATCCACGGCCGAGATGATCTGCGCAACCGCCCGCGTGTGAAAGTCGGGATCGTGATGCACGCCCGCAAGCACGAGCAGGAAATCGCGGAAGAGCAGAAACACATTCTCGGCGGCCAGCAGAAACAGCATGAGCATGCCCACAAGCGAAGCGACGACGGCGAGAATCACCACAAAGCGCGCATTCCAGATCAGCCATTCAAAGGCGCGCTCCAACGGATTCGTTGGCACGGGGGGCTTGTCTGCCAATCCCTCCTCCTCAAGCAGGCCAGGGGCCGATGCCGGCGCGCACCAGCCTCGGCTCGCCTTCGGTGAGATCCAGCACCGTGGTCGGCGTGATCCCGCCGATGCCCGCATCCAAAAGCACGCACGAATACCCCTTGAGCCGCGGCCAGAAGGTTTCGGGATCGTTTGCGGGAAGCTCTTCATCGGGAAAGCGCAAGGTCGTGGCCAGCAACGGCGCATCCAGCGCCGCAAGCAGCCCCTGCACGATCGCATGCGCCGAGATGCGGATGCCGATCTCCTTGCGCTTGCCGAAGATGCGGCGCGGAAGCTCACTGCTTGCGGGCAGCACGAAGGTGTAAGGCCCAGGCGTCAAGCGCCGCATAAGCCGGAACGCATCATCGTCAATGCGCGCATAGCGCGCGGCCTCGCGGATGTCACGGCACAGCAAAGACCAGCGATGCTTCTCATCCAACTTTCGCAGGCGGCGGATCGCTTCCATCGCTTCGCGCGCCTCAGGCAAACACGCGCAGACATAGACGGCCCCTGTCGGCAACACCGCAAAGGCGCCTTCGCGCAGCAACTGCGCGGCATGCGCAAGCTTTTTGTGATTCGGACGCTCCGGATCCAGGCGCAAACGCTCATAGATGTGCATGCCCGCCTCCTTGCCGCCGCATCTTGCGCCGTAAGCGTTGGCGCGTCAAAGCGCGGCGGCCACTTGGGCTGTGCCAAGCAAGTGCGCCTGCAATGCCTGGATGTCTTCTGCGACCACCTCGGCGCCCGCATTTACAAGCGCCTCAGGCGAGGCCGCACCCCAAGCCACGCCGATCGCGCGCGCACCCGCAGCGCGCGCCATCTGCATGTCAAAAACCGCATCGCCAACCACGACACAATCGCGCGGCGCAAGCCCAAGCTCGGCGGCGCATTCCTCCACCATCGCCGGATGCGGCTTGGACGGGCATTCATCGGGCGTGCGGCTGACAAGGAAAAACCGCGCAAGCCCCGTGGCCGCGAGCAGCCGATCAAGCCCGCGGCGCGACTTGCCCGTGACGATGCCCAGCCAAAAGCCCTGCGCCTCAAGCCGCCCAAGCAGCTCCGGTATCCCCGCAAACGGGCGCACCTCTTCTTCCGCTTGCCGCCAAAAGCGCCGATAGGCATCGGCGAGCAGCACCTGCTTGGCCGGATCGTCCGTGAACACGCGCACCGCCGCCGCAAGCGATAGCCCAATCACGCTGCGCGCTTTTTCCTCCGAAGGCGCAGGCAACCCCACCGCCAGGCACGCGCGCCGGATCGTGCGCACGATCGCGCCCGTGGAATCCACGAGTGTGCCATCGCAATCAAAAAGAATCAGTCGCGTGCCGATGGCTTGTCCTCCTTTTGCGTCTCCTTTGGCGCAAGCCAGGCATCGGCGGGCTTGCGCACAAGCCACACAAGCGCCTCATCCACGGCCAGCACCTCATCGGCGCCATCCTTGCGCACATAGGTGGAGACAAGATCCCCCGCCGATTGCTTGCCGACCTTAAGGCGCGCAAGCGTGTGGCCCGCGGCATCGGCAAGCACAACAAGGACGCGCGAGGCCGCATCCAGGCGGAACTCGGCGTCATGCCGGTGCGAGTGCGCCACGATGCGCACGATCTTCGCGCGCGCAAGCGTGTGCAGCAACTGCTCCACAAGCTCGCGATCGGCCAGGCCCTGTTTGTCCTTGCCGATCTGCACTTGCCAACCTGTGCCCTTGCGCACGAGCACGACCTTGGGCTCCTTCGGCACCGCAATCGTGATGCGCGCGACATCCGCCGGCGCAAAGGAGATGAGCGGCTCATGCTCAAGCGAACGCGCGGGTTTCCCCGTGCGCCAAAGCGCAAAGCCTGCCGCAAGCAGGATCAATGCAATCCATGCAGCCCACTTACGCATCGCCCCGCTCCTGTTTCTTGCGCAATCGGTGCCAGCGCATAAGCCCGAAACCGAGCACGAGCATGGGCATGCCCGCAATCCAAAGCCCCTTCCAGAAGCGCTTTTCCGCTTCCGAAACCGCTGGCAAAAGCCGCACATGCACGCCGCGGCTGCGCAATGCGATCAAATCCTCCTCATGCGCAAGCCAATCCAGCGCATTGAGCGCAAAGACGAGGTTGGCATCGCGCAACAGCTCATCCCAAAAGACCGTGCTTGTGCCCACAATGATGAGGCGCGTGTGCTTGCCCTCGCGCACGAAGCGCTTGCGCTCCGCTTCTGTCGCGCCCACAGGCGGCTTCTTAAAGCTCGCCGTCGCCTCGCCCTCGCGCAAAAGCGCAAGCGCAAAGCTGCGGCGGTGGCGGCCTGCAAGGCGCTCAGAAAGCGGCACGACCGGATCCACGCTGTAGGGCGGCCGCTGCACGGCGGCCTTGGGGCTTGAATGCACAAGCTCGCGGCGCTGCATCGTCGGGCCGCCCTCCCAGCTAAGCGGCGCCACATACAAAAGCGAAAGCGCGCCTAAGCTTTTCACGACCGGATGATCATCCAACCGCGAGGCCATGACGAGAAACGGATAATCCACGAGCGCGCGCACGAGATAGGGGCCGTTTTGCTCCTCCACGACGATGCGCCCGGCCTCTTCATCCATCACGAGGCCCTCATCCACAATGATGTGGTAGTCCTCGGCAAGCCAGCGGTTCGCATAGGGATCCACGGGGCTTACGCGATAGCCGGGCAAGGGCTTGGCATTGTCCGCAAGCACGAGCAGCCCGCCGCCTGCAAGCCAAAACTGCTGCACGCGAAAACGCCAAAGCTTGGCAGGCGGGCGTGCGACACCCGGCACGATCGCCACAGCGGCATCCTGAGGAATGGGCTGCGTGTAGGGATCCACGGTTTCAAACTCATAATCATCGCCGGCAAGCTGTCTAAGCTTTGTAAAGTGTGAAAGATCATCGGCGCCAAAGCCCGTGATGAAGACGACCTTCTTGCGGCCCTTGCCGACGAGCTTTTTGATCTTGCGCGTAATCAGGTATTCCAGGCCCGTTTCCGATTGCACGATCGGGATTACTTCGTGCTTGTCCAAATACTCCAGCACAATCGCCGCATAGCCTTCCTTGATCTGCGCGCGATCGTGCTCCACGACCTGCACCTGCACGCGCGGAATACCAAGTGCCGCAAGCTTTGCCTGCACATCCGGAGACGCGGGATCCACGACTTCATACTGGAAGCGGTCGCCCGCCACATCGTGGTAGGACGCAAGCAGATCGGCGACGAAGCGGCGCAATCGCCCATAGGGCTGCGGCAAATCGCGCGTGATGTAGGCCGTGGCCTTGACGGGCTCATCCAGGCGCGCAAGCACGCGGCGCGTGGCCGCCGAAAGCGTATAGGCCTTATCCTCAGTGAGATCCCAGCGCAGGTGCGCGGCATCGGCGCCGGCCCAGAGCGCCAGCGCGCTGGCCACAAGCACCAGGAACGCGCCCCAAGCGCGGCGGCGGATTTGCACGCGGCGATCCTTCATGCCCATCTGCGCCCCACAAGCCGCAGCCAAGCCGCGGCGAGCAGCACGCCGGCCCAGGCTGCAAACGCCATGATGTCTTCAAGACCGATCATGCCGCGCAGCATGGCGCGGTAGTGCGCGATCGGGTTGATCCAGGCAAGCGCATCCTGCCAGGCGGGCGGCAGGGTCGCGGCCGCGCGCTCCAAGATCCAGGCGAAGAAGAGCAGCGCAAAGCCAAGCACATAGGCGATCACGCCGTGGCGCGCAAGCGAGGACGCAAATAGCCCGGCTGCGGCCGCCAACGCCGCCAGCAGCCAAAGCGCCAAATAGCCTGAGGCGATCGCGCCAAGATCCGGCGAGGAAAACGCAAACAGCGACAGCGGATAGATGAGCGTGGCCGCAAGCCAAAGCGAAAGCTGCCCAAGCGCCCCCAAAAACTTGCCCGCGACGATCTCGGCGTCGGTAATGGGTTGCGTGGCCAATAGCTCAAAGGTGCCCTCGCGCTGCTCCTCGGCCACAAGCCGCATCGTCGCGGCCGGCGCAAAGAACGAAAGCAAAAGCGGCGCGATCTCCAGCCACGGACGCATGTCGGCAAGCCCTGCGAGAAACAGGTTCTTGCCGAAGAAGAAGCCCGCGACGAGCAAGAACGCGGCCATCACGACGAAGCCAAGCGGCTGGTCCATCGCCGCATGCCACTCCTTCCAGGCGATCGCGCGCACGATGCGCCACCTCATGCCTGCCCCTCACCTGTCAAGCGGCGGAAGACCTCCTCAAGCGGCGTCTGCTCGGGCACAAGCGCCACAAGCTCGCAGGGCGCCTCACGCAGCGCGCGCCAAATCGCGCGCGCAAGCGCCTCCGGCTCCATCTCGGCCGCGACCAGAAGCACGCCATCCTCCTTTTCCTCCACCGTCGCCTCGGCCAGCGCCTCGGCCAGCGCTGCGCGCGCAGCCTCTTTTCCTTCGGCGATCTTCACGCGCACGAGCGCCTTGCCCGCGGCCATCTGCACAAGCTCGGCGACGGTGCCGATCGCGCGCAATCTTCCGCCCTCCATGATCATCACGCGATCGCAAACGGCCTCCACCTCGGAGAGGATGTGCGTGGATAAAAGCACGGTCTTGCGCGCGGCGAGATCCTTGATGAGCGCGCGCACCTCCATCACCTGGTTCGGATCCAGGCCCGTCGTCGGCTCATCCAGAATGAGCAGATCGGGATCGTGCAAAAGGCAGCAAGCAAGCCCCACGCGCTGGCGATAGCCCTTGGAGAGCTCCTCAATGCGCCGGCCCATGACCTCGCGCAGGCCGCAGGCCTCGGCCACCTCGCGCATGCGGTCGCGCAAGGTTCCTTCCGGCATGCCGCGAAGCCGCCCGATGAATCGCAAGTGATCGCGCACGCAAAGCTCGCGATAGAGCGGGTTGTTCTCGGGTAGATAACCGACGCGCGCCTGCACGGCAAGCGGATCTTCCACGACGGATGCGCCGGCGACAATCGCATCGCCGTCCGAGGGCGGTAGAAAGCCCGTGAGCATGCGCATCGTCGTCGTCTTGCCGGCGCCGTTCGGCCCCAGAAGGCCCACGATCTCGCCGCGGCGCACGGAGAAGCTGAGGCCGACGACGGCCTCGCGCGAGCCGAAGCGCCTAGAAAGGCCTCTTGCCTCAATCATCGTGCGCGAATGTAGGGCCAAAGGATGCATCCCTTCAAGAGGGCGCTAGGCCATTGCGCATCCGCGCAGACCTGCTACATTGGCACACACGAACGCGGAGGAGGCCATGCGCAAGGCGCAAATGTTGCGCGTATATCTCGCCGAAAACGACCGCATCTTCGGTAAGCCTGCAACCGAGGCCGTGTTTGAGCTATGCAAGCAGGCAGGGCTTTCCGGCGCCACGGTTGTGCGCGCCATTGAGGGCATGGGCCGCCACGGCGTGCACACAACGAGTTTTCTTTCGCTTTCCAATCGCTTGCCGCTGATTCTGGAAGCCATTGACGAACCCGAAAAAATCGCGCGCGCGATTGAGCTTCTGCGCGAGCATCTGGGCGATCGGCTCGTGGTCACCTGGCCTGTGGAAGTCATGCGCCCGAAAGAAGAATAGAGAAGATGTTGGAAGCATTGCGCGGCATTCCGTTGTTTGCGGCGCTGGATGAAAAGGCGCTGGATGAGATCGCCGCTTGCGCGCGCACGATTCAGGTAGCCCCCGAAGAGGTCATCGTCCAAGAGGGCGAACCCGGCCGCGCGCTGTATGGCATCTTGCAAGGCGGCGTGAAAATCGTCTCTTATACCCCCGAGGGCAAAGAGATCGTGCTTGCGCTTTTGGGCCCGGGGAGCTTCTTCGGCGAGCTTGCGCTGCTGGACGGGCGCCCGCGCTCAGCCACCGTCATCGCTACCGCGCCGAGCCGACTCGTGCAGGTGCATCGCAACGAGTTTTTGCCGCTTTTGGAACGCAATCCAAGGCTTGCCATCGCGCTTTTGGCCGCACTTGCGCAGCGCATGCGCGAAACCAATCGGATGCTGGCGCGCATCACGGGGCTGGATGCGGCCTCGCGCGTGCATGCTTGGCTTGCCGAGCAGGCGCGGCGTGCAGGCACGCGGCTTGCCAACGGCGAGGTGGAGCTGCGCCTCCCGCCACACCATCTCATCGCCGAACAGCTCGGCACGAGCCGCGAAACCGTTTCGCGCACGCTCAGCGCGCTTGCGCGGCGCGGGCTTTTGCAGCGCACGGGCAAACGCGGTGTCGTGCGCGTGCATCCCGAGCGCTTGTCCGCCCTCGTGGAAGGCTTGGAATAAGGCTACTGAAAGCGCAGCACGAGCATGCGCCCGCCCGTTTCGCGCGCGATGCGCTCATAGGCCAGGCGCGTGGGCGCATCGTTCTTGGAGCCAAGCGGCAGCGTGAATACGGGTGCGGGAATCTCCGCATAGTGCACCGTATCCGTGGGCGGCTCATCGCCGATCAAAAGATAGGCGCTGGGGACCGGCGCGCTTTGCGCAATGTCGCGAAAGGCCTTGCCGATCGTCTCATCGGCGCCGACGAACGGGGCGTTTTGCATGAGCGCATCAAACATCTCCGCCATCGTCCCCTGATAGGTGCCCGTGCGCCCATCCGCAAACCAACTGATCGCCGTG
>WFOX01000214.1 GCA_015487905.1 Mariprofundales bacterium | reverse complement strand
CGCCGCCCGGAATCGCCTTGGCAATCCGGTCGGACAGGCCAAGCTGCTTGTCAATGACAATCACAGCGAACACAAGCGCGACGAGCTTTGCGATCTGCTTGCCCTTCTGCCCCTGCATGTTCTCCTCCTGAAGCTGATGTCGCGGCGATTTCCCGCCGTGCGCAAAGGCAGCCTCGGGCAGGCAGTCAATCCGGGTCAAGTAGCCGACAATGTAATGTTATGTTGGGATTTTTCGCGCACGATTGCGCGCTCATCCGCCCCAATGCAGGAACTGGCGCGGCGGCAGATTGGCGAGCTTCGCGGCCTCGCGGCCCAGCACCGGCGCGAGCGCCTGCCAATCGCGCTCATACGGCAGCCGCCCCGCCCAGCCCTCGGTTGCGTTGCCGATGAAGTCCTTGTCCACGCTTGCCGGTCGCTGCGACACGCCGATGATGCGGATGCCGCGATGCCGGCCCCGCGAGCACAGCCACTTCCATTCGGGCGGTGCATACGATGGCCGCGTGACCTCGTTCAGCTCCTCGGCCACAAAGCGGCACTTGCCCGCCGCGCGCACGATGCGGCACACATAGGCGAACTGCTCGGCAAGCGCCCGGAAGTCCGGCACATAGGCAATCCGCCAGCGCTTGGCGCGCACCGCCTGCACCAGCGCCCGCAAGTCGCCCTCAATGCGGTCGCATCCAGCATCGCGGTATTCGTCCATCGGATCCCAGACGAGCAAGCGCGCATCGCGCGCGATAAGGCGCTTCACCTTGTAGCTCTTGCCCGATCCGCTCGCCCCGAACACGGCGATGATGCTGGCGCGCTCAAGCCGCATGCTTGGCGTCCTCTGCCGCCTCCTGCCGCTGCCGCTGGAGCCTCGGCAGCACGATCATCGCCGTGGTGATCGCCAGCGCTGCCTCCGGCCCATACTGGCCACCGTCCGCCGGCATGTATTTGGCGAGCACGGCATCCAGCGCCCCGCCCAGCGCCTCGGCCTCCTGCGGCGCAAGCCGCCAATGATCGCCGAAGCGCGCGGCCACCACACCGAAGACGGCATCGCACAAGGCCGCCGCCTGCTCGCGGCCCAGAAACTCACCCGGCTGCTGCGCCGGCGCGCCCTGCTCGCGCTCCTCACCTTGCAGCTCGCGATTGATCTGCTCCAGCTCTTCAGGACTCACCACATCCGCCATCATAGCCACCCCAGCACATCACCCTCGCCGGCCTCGGCGGCACCGGCAGGCTCGGCCTTGCGCTGCGGCTCGGCGCGCTGCATGCGCTGCATGAGCCTCTGGATGCCCTTCTTGCTGCGATAGAAGTGCTGCACGCCGCACTCATCGCACACCACATACGGCTTGCCCGTCTTAGCTTCGCGCACCTCGCAGCGCTCGCCGCAGTCCGGGCACTCCACATAGCCGATCACCTTCGGCATCGCTCACCTCCTCACACGGAATAGCCATCCGGCCAGTCGTCGCCGTCGTCGTAGCCGCCATGCAGCAACGCGGCGGCGAAGATCGCGCAGCCCACGCTCACCATGAGCAGCACGAACAACATCAATCCGCTCATGCGTCCCCCTCGGTGAATGCCAGCCAAAACAGCCATGCCATCAGCCCGACGAACGACAGCCACACCAGCAATACCCCGCACATCACACCCGCCCCCATGCGATCCGCCAGGCAAGCGCGATGCGCTGCATCGGCCTTAGCTCGCGCAAGCGCTCGCGCATCAGCCCCGCGCCCACCTCGGCCATCTGCTCGCGCCGCGCCATGCGCCGCCACACGCGCAGCGCCGCCGCCGCGAGCCGCTCATCCATGCGCCCGGCCATTGCGTAGCCGAGCGCCAAGCCCATGAGCACGCCGGCCATCACCGCCACCAGCGCCCGTGCGCTCACTTCCGCCCCCGCTTGCCCTTGCCTTCGTAGCCCTCATCCCAGCCGAGAATGCGCATGGCCTGCTTGCGCGTGATCTTGCGCAGCTTCGGATCACGAGGACGCCATCCATGCGCGATTGCCAGCATCGTTCGTAGCTGCTTCCGTGTTTTGATCGGCATGCTCATCTCCTCACCAGTCGCCGCAGCCGCTCCATCATCCGCGCCATGCGGCCAGGTCTCGCCGCCTCGTGCGGCCTGCGCCAGCGCTCGCCGTCCCAACGATCCCGCCACGGATCGGCGGGTTGCTTGTGCGTCCAGCCCACGGCCCCCGCCGGCGGATGCGTCCCCAGACCGAGGCATCGCCCCTCACGGTCATACCACCAGCGCAGCATCAGCCGGACTCCTCGGGCATGGCCACGCGCACGATCCCGCGCGCCACGGCCTCGCCGAGCGGCACGACGCCGCCATCCACGCGCAGGAAGGTGCTCCCGCCGTGTCTCTCGACCTCGGCCTCGCGGCCCGCGAGCAGCACGCGCGCGCCGGCCTCGATCGCCCCCAGCACCGCGCGCACCTGCTCGGCCACGCGCTCGGACTGGACGCGCTCGGCCACCTCATCGGGCACGGACAGCTCGCCGCGCCCAGCGCGATCCATGAGCGTGCGCACCCAGCGCACGGGATCGGTGATGGGCGGGGCATCGCCGCGCTCCATGCGCTCGGCTCGGTCGGCGATCACGCCGGCCAGCATCGCCACGCGCTCGCCGTCCAGCCGCCGCACGATCTCCTCGGCCAGGGTGCGCGCCGCCCCTTGGGCGATGCCGATGCGCTTCAGCGTGCCAACGAGCGGACGGGCCAGGGACACGCCCATCACACCAGACACCCCATCACCACACACACCACGGGACGCGCCCACAGGCGCGGCCCCCTCACACGCGCGCGCGCGCGCGGTGTGGTGGTTCTTTGATGGTTCTTGGTGGTTCTTTGGTGGTTTGTGCGAAGTAGCTTCGCACCCCTGCGAAGTAGCTTCGCACCCCTGCGAAGTAGCTTCGCACCCCCTTGCCGAGTTATCCACAGGCTGAAAGCGATCCGGCGTAATGTGGAAATGAACCTGATTGTGATTGAGCACCTTGCGCGTGATGAGTCCGAACTGCTCCAATCGCGCGATGATCATTTGCACGCCGCGCCTGCTGAGACCGGTTTTTCGGGCGATGCTCACCACGCTAGGCCATGCGATGCCATCATCGTTCGCATGATCGGCAATCACGAGCGCAACGAGCTTTTCTCTTGGCGCAAGCGGAAGCTCCCAAACCTGATGCATGAGCTTGATGCTCATGCCTCCCCCTCCAGCGCCGCGAGCATCTGGCGGGCGGCGATCTCAAGCTCGGCGAGCGCATCCACGATCTCGGGATTTTCTATGCCGTCCCAGCAATACGCGGCCATCTCCGCCACCTCCAGCACCTGCCGGCAGATACGCCGCAGCCTCGCCGCCTCCAACGCCGCCGCGCTCATGCCAGCCCCGCCGTCGCCGCGCGGATGAGTCCGCGCGGGTTGTATCCGGCCAAACGCAAGGCTTCGTATAGCTCAGGCCACCACAGGCTCCATAGTCCGATCCGTTCAGCCGCCAACAATGGCACTCCGGCTTTCCGCACCACCTCTTTTCGTTGTTCAGCACCGAGAAAGCAAAACACGGCCTCTGCATCAGCCCTGCGCGATCCGCCCATCACCAGCCCGCATCGCACACAAAACAGCGCCCCTCTGTGGGCGGCGAACTGATGCCCGTGCCCAGTCCGCGTGCAGTCATGCATGGCGGGCCTCCTCGCCCATCTCCTCTTCGGAAATGGCCGGCAACTCCCTCAGCAGCGCTTCGGCGATGTAATCAGCCGCAATGCCATGCATGCACTCGGCGATTAGCTCGCCTTCCCCATCCCGTATCTCGTATGTATCGCCGTTGTATGTGACGCGGATCGGCGGGACGAATGAGAGACGGCCAAGTCCGTCGCACATATGGCATACGAACTCATGACCGCTCGGCGTATGGAGCTTCCCTGTGCCTCCACAATCCGGGCAACGCTTCATGGTGTCCTCCCTGCCTCCCTTGGGATTACGAGGCGGCGGGCCGATGCGGGAGGCAGCACCGGCCCACGAGTGCCGCCTGCGTGTCAGCGTGGAAGACACGCCTCCACGGGGGCGCATCGTGTCACACCTCACGTGACAATGCAAGCGTCACGAGACACGCCGCACTTGCATATCTGTCTCCAGTGGCCTATCGTTACGGCATACGTAACGTTACGTAACGTTGGAGGGGCACGATGAGTTATGATAGAGATGAAGCTATCAATGCGTCGCGCGCATTGATGCGCAGAGCTAATAGGATAGTGAATGAATACACGATTATGGGCGCTGTGATTGGTGCCGCGATACCAGTGGCGTTGCTGGTAGCTAATGGAGTAATGCAAGAACCGTCTGGGGCATCGCTCATAATCATCGCAATTTTTGCATTGTTTGGTGGAGCAATCGGTAGGCGTCGTGGCAAAAGCAAAGTAGTCTTGATGAAAATCCAAGCTCAGACACTTGCTGTATTGGTGGAAATAGAGGGGAAGATCGGAAATGTTACCTCGCAATCTTGATGAATTAATTGATCTTGCCAAGCTGAATAGTGGTGCGAAATCCGATCGTGAATTAGCTAGAAAGATCGGGGTAGCTCATTTGCACCATTACAGACGGCGCGGAGTAATCCCGGATGATGACACAGCAATGCGGCTCGCTGAGCTCGCCGGACTGCCCGGCCCCGTGGTGCTGGCTTTGTGCCACCAATGGGCCGCCGAGCGCGACCAACAAGATGCCGTGGCAAAGGCATGGGCTGAAATCCGCGATTTACTCGTGAAAGCTAGCGCAAAGTTGATGATCCTGTTCGCCCTGCTAAGCTATTCGCCCACCGAAGGCAAATCCGCAATCTCCATCGCCGCAACCCAAGGCCCCGTTGCAATCTCGTCCATAACGGAATCCACATTATGCGACATTCGCGTATAGGCCGTCAAAGCTATTCAATCACCTGAGCGCCATGTGTAAAAACCCAAAAAGAAGCCAATGCGCCGCCAAGTATGCTTCCAACGGCAAACATCAGCAAAAACACAGGATCTTCTTCTTTCGTGGATGCTCTGGCTATCGCGTTGATGAGAAGAAAAGCCAAAGGCAAGGAAAAGGCCTCTACCATTCCTACGGCAAAAGCCATCGCAGGTGTCGGTTCGCTGAGCCCGTAAAACCCTCCGACGGACATACCGAAGGCGCAGGCAAAGACCCATTGCCATTGCTGCTTTTGCTGCGGATGCCAGCATTTTTTCGCCATCTCAAGCTACCCGCCGCAAACGATTTCCATCACGCCGCGCACGATTCGCGCAGACTGAATGCTGCCCGTGCATGGAATCTTCGCTTCTTTGACGAGCACCTCTTCCAGCGTGCCCATTTCTTTGCAGGCATCCAAGAAAAGACTAAGCGCTTCAAAGAGATTCTTTTGGGCTTCGGCCTTGTTTTTTCCTTGTGCGTGCAAATCCAGCAGCGGGCATGAGGCGATATACCAATCGCCGTCTTTGCGCAAGCGGATGGGAAGCGGAATCTCATAGGTGCGCGTCGGTGGAGATGCAGCCATGAGGAGCTCCTATGGGCGGTAAAGATCGTCGCGACGCAGCGGCAGCGCCTCGGCGTGTCCGCGATGGCTTGCCAAGACCTGATATACGCCGATGTTGCCGCGCGCAAAGTAATGCGCAGAGCCGGCCATGTAAAGCCGCCATACGCGATAGGTCACTTCTCCTGCGATCTTCACGGCCTCTTCCTTGTGCTTTTCCAACGCGGCGACCCAATGGCGCAGCGTGAGCGCATAGTGGCGGCGCAGCCCCTCCACATCGTGAATTTCAAAGCCTGCGTCTTCCATCGCCGTGCACACGGTGCTGATGCGCGCAAGCTCGCCATCGGGAAAGACATAGGTGTTCATGAACTTCGTAAGCGGCGAGCCTCGTTGCCAACCCGTTTCGCTCGTGATGCCGTGGTTGAGGAAAAGCCCGCCTGGTTTGAGCACCTGCGCGACGGTGCCGAAATACACGGGATAGTTCGCCACACCCACATGCTCAAACATCCCCACGCTGACGACGCGGTCATACTGATGCTTTTTGGGAAGATCGCGGTAATCGCGCAGCTCAATGTGCACGCGATCGGAAAGCCCCTCTTCGGCTGCGCGCCGCTTGGCGTGCTCGTATTGCTGCTTGCTCAAGGTGATGCCGTGGGCTTCCACGCCGTAGTGCCGCGCCGCCCAAAGCACGAGCGCACCCCATCCGCAGCCGATGTCCAAAAGCTTCATCCCGGGCCGCAAGCGCAACTTCCGGCAAATATAATCCAGCTTGTCGCGCTGCGCCTCTGCAAGCGATTGAGCCTCATCGCGGAAGTATGCGCACGAATACACCATCTCGGGATCCAGCCAAAGGCGATAAAACTCGTTGGAAACATCGTAGTGATAGGAAATGCTGCGATGACTGTTGCGGCGTGCATCGCGATCGGCGCGGTATCTGCTGGCCTCGCCCTCGGGCGCGGCAGGAAGCCGCAGGGCTTGAAGAAGCCCGAAAAGCCGCTCACGCCAGGAAAACGAGCGCGCGAGCAGATAATCTGCAAGATCAAAGGCCGCCTCAAACTCGCCTTCTACCTCAATCCACCCGTTGAGATAGTCCTCGGCAAGCCGAAAAAGCCCCCCGCCCAAGGCCACGGCACGCAGCGTGCCCGGATGCCGAAAGATCACATGGCAGCGAGGATTTTCCGCGGCTACGGCTTGCGTTCCGTCCCAAAGCACGAGCGCCGCGCGTCCGCGATAGCCTGCAAACAACTGCTGCAATAGCTCGCATGCCGCATCCCGCACGGAAGCGGGCCATTGCGCGCTTGGCTCTGCTACGCCGCTGGATTTGTGCCCTGCATCCTGCGCCATCGCTTGCCCCCTCCTCGTTCGGCTGTGCTTCTTGCCTCCGCCTTCAAAACCTTAGCGTATTCCGCGGCTTTCTAGCAAGCGGCCTTGGCCAGCACGACGATGTATTCGTAGTTCATCGTCGCCTCTTTTTGTCCCCGGATGTTGGTGGGGCTGTTTTTCCTTGGCATGCGCTTGTTGGGAATGGCGCGGATGATCGTGCGCAGATGCACGAATCCATGCTGTTCAAACAGGGACTTCGTGATCTCGTCATTCGGGATTTCCATGCCTTTCACGCGGCGATTGCCCACCACATAGGCGACGATCCCACGAGGCTTCACCACTTCCGCCACATGCTCAATGGAGCGCGCATAATCGGCATAAAACGCGGCCACCTCGCTTGCGCGTTTTTCATCTATTTCGGCAAGCCTTTCCAGGACTTCGTCCAGCGGTTTGCAGCCAAATGCGGCGATCTTACGCCGCCCTCCTCCCATGCAGAGCCGGTCTATGTCGCCATGCTCGCCAAGGCCGAGCCACTGCATGCTCAGGCGTGAGAACTGCCCATACGCCACGGTGGTGCGGGAATCGCCGTAAGGCGGCGAAGTGAGCACGAGATCCACGCTTTGTCGTGGAAGCACCGATGCGGGAATCCCCTGCACCGTATTGAAGTCCAGGACATGGACGGAGGCATCCCGTGGCCTTGCTTGCAGGTATTCCTCCATGCCGCGGCGATTGCGCGCCAGCTTGCTGAGGATGGTTGCTTCCACATCGGGATGAAACTTGCGGATTTGTGCTTCCATCATGCGATAAAGCTTGAACTCGCCGTTGCGAGTGAGCGAAACCTCGCGCACGGTTTCGCTGAACGCGACTTTGAAGAAGTCGCGGATGTCGGGATCGGCGATGCCGTCTACGAGCTCCTTGATCACGCCGAGCCGGTGCTGGGTTTCCCGTTTGAACCAGTAGTCCAAGTTCTTAAGCCTCGGGATGTTGGGCGACACGCGGCGGGTTCCGAAACGCGCAGCGAGAAGGGATGCTTGAAACGCTTGCAAAGCCTCGTCCAGGCGCTGCAAGTCCAGCGGCGTGGTCTTTACCTTGGCGATAAGCCGCGCAAGCGGATTGATGTCGGTGCCGATGGCGCGCAGACCTCGCAAGGATGCTTCCACCAAGGAAGTGCCCGTGCCGCAGAAAGGATCAAAGACCAACGAGGCGTTTTGGCCGAACTCGTCCAGAATGCGCGCTGCGACCTGCGGGATCATCATGGCGGGATAGATGTGGAAGCCGTGCGTGTAGCGCTTCGTGTCCGCCGTGCGGAAGTCCCACGAGGGATCGCGGGATTTGCGTGGCGCGGCCGCTTGGGCGCGGGCAAGTCCCCCTACTCTTCTTCGCACGGCGAGGAAAGCGCTTGCGTCTTCGCTTCGTGGTAGCGGCGCCAGAAAAGGCGTTCCAGCGCCTCGCCCGAAGGCGCCGAGCACCGCAGCCACATCAGAAGGATTTCTTCTTGCTCGTCTTCGGATAGGCGCCAAGGCGCATCCGAGCGACGCAGGCGCTCCGTGACGGAAAAGAGCGTGATTGCGGCGCTGACTGAAATGTTGTAGCTCTCCACGAAGCCATACATCGGCAGCCGCAAGTGCATATCCGCATGCGCAAGCGCATAGGCGCTCAAGCCCTCGCGTTCGTTGCCGAAGAGAAAAGCGACTTTGCGCGTAAGCGGGATGTCTTCCAATGAGCAGGAGTCCGTGTGCGGGGATGTGGCGACGAGCAAGTAGCCCTTCGCGCGAAGGTGCTGCATCGCCTCTTCGGTGGCCGGAAACGAGGATGGCGGTGTGCGCATCGCTTCAAGCCCCCCTTCCGTGCAGCCTGGATGGCGAAAACGGTGGATCGTAAGCCACTTTTCCGCGCCCAAGCTCACATCGGGGTTGAAGCGATAGGCGTTCCAGTTTTCGGCGATATAAACATCTTGCAAGCCGAGCGCATCGCAGGTGCGCAGCACGGCGCTTGCGTTTTGTGGTTGATAAATGTCTTCCAGAAGAACCGTAATGTGGCGGGTGCGATGGCGCAGCACTGCGGCCATTTTTTGCCGCCGCGCTTCGGAAACGAAGCGGCTGAGAAACGCAAGCAGCGCCTTGCGATCCTCTTTGGAGAGCGGCTTTTGGTCTTGGGTTTTGCGCATCGGCGAAAGTGTAATGCCCCGCTGCGAAAACGCACGAAGCGGGATCTACATCCGGCCGCCTAAGCGGCGCTCAATCACTTCGGAGAGCGAGCAGCCGTCGCGCCGCGCCCAAAACTGCAAGATGCGCCAGGCGTAGCGCGTGAGGTGCACGGTTACAAGCTCCGGTTCGCGCGCGCGCCGCCGCGCTTGGCGCACGGCGTTTTTGAGCTGCGTCCATTCGCGCTTGCTGAGATACCGCTCACCCCAGGCCGTTAGGCCCTCGGGATCGCGCTCAGGAAGTGCAAGGTAGGCTTCATAGGCCTCATGCGTGCGCTCGCCCAGCCAGCGCGGATCGCCGAGCTTTTTCTCCAGCCAGCGCCGCGCGAACGGCTCGTCCTCTGGCGTGATGCGATAGCGTGGCCGCGGCATGCCGTGATGCTTTTCGCATCACGCTTTTCGGTCAAGGCCAAGAAAAAAAGCGGCGGGGCTACCGCCGCTTTTCTTTTACCACTTCCCTTCCAACAGGTCCCATCTATTCGGCCGGAGAGCACCCGCACGGCGATCGAGATCAAGTAGAGTCTTAATCCCTTCCAACAGGTCCCACCTATTCAGCCGGGATCTTGACCCCGAACTGCTGGCATTTGTCAAGTCTTAATCCCTTCCAACAGGTCCCACCTATTCAGCCGTCGCCAACCGTCCGGGGGAGGAGGAAAGCGATGGCGAGTCTTAATCCCTTCCAACAGGTCCCACCTATTCAGCCTCCTGCCCCCTAAGTCCTTGGGCCGCAAGGCGTTCTACGGCCTCTCCGGTCTGGGCAGGTGCAAGAAGCGTATCTGAGGCGCCGATGGGTGTCAAGCCCCGCCAAAAGTCCTTGCGGCTCATTTTCTGTCCGCTGGAATCTTCAAAATCCACATTTGTTTGGAGGCGTATCCTATTCGTGATCAAGAAGAATATTCGCATCCCGCCACACCACAAACGGCAAGCCGATGCGCTTGCGGGGGTTGGTGACCGAAAGGAAGCGCCAACCGCGATGGCGATGCTTGGGATGCTCATCGCGCAAACACCCTTGGCCTTGCGCCCGCAAGCCAGGCGATCGCCTGCGCGCAGGCGTGCTCCATGTCCTCGCCTTGCGCAAGCCGCGCCGCAATCGCCGCAGCGAGCCGACAACCCGTGCCGCGCCCAAGGCTTTGCCGGCGCGCATGCGCAAAGCCCGCCGTGCGTCCGTCGGGCCAAACGAGCCAATCCACGACCTCATCGCCTTCAACATGCCCGCCCTTGGCGAGCACGGGCACGCCCGCCGCCTGCGCGACCTTTCGCGCCAGCGCCTGCGCTTGCCCGGGCGAGGCAGGCGCCTCTTCCTTCCCCACATCCAGCGCCGCGGCCAGCAGCGCAAGCTCCTCGGCATTGGGGGTGATGAGTGCTGCGCGCGGCACAAGCGCCGAGGCAAGCGCCTCCCAGCCGCCCTCTTGCCAAAGAGGCATGCCGCTGGTCGCGCGCGCGACCGGATCCACGACGATCGGCCCTTGCCAGTGGCAAGCGTCCAGCACGCCGAGCAAGGCGCCCACATGCCCAGCCGTGAAGAGCATGCCCGTTTTCACGGCGCGCGGGCGATGATCGCGCACGAGCACTTCAAGCTGCGCGGCGAACTCGGCCTCGGGCACGGCAAAGATGCGCGCCACGCGCCGATCGCTTTGCGCCGTGATCGCGGCGATCGCGCCAAGACCGCGCACGCCCTGGGCCTGGATCGCCCGCAAATCCGCGGCCACCCCTGCGCCTGCGCTGGTATCCCAGCCGCCTGCGGCCAGCGCAGCCGGGCTCATGCGGCCTCCCAGGCGGCGACGAGCGCGCGCACGCGCTGCTCCACATCCCCGCCGCCGAAGGCGGCCTCGGATACGGCCGCCGCATCGGCGCCAGCCTTTTTCACGGCTGCAATGGCCTCTTGCGTGATGCCGCCGATGGCCACGATGTTGGCCTCAGGAAACAGCGCGCGCGCCTTGGCGAGCCTCGCCAAGCCGATCGGCGGCGCCTCGGGCTTCGTGCGGCT
>WFOX01000213.1 GCA_015487905.1 Mariprofundales bacterium | reverse complement strand
CAACGCCGCCGCGGCCCAAGGCGGCGAGATCGGGCGCGCGCAGGCCTTGCAGGCGCTCGCCTGTGGAATCGCGCCCGATGTGCGCATGAATCCCGTGCTCATCAAGCCCGAAACGGACGGCATCGCTGAGCTTGTCGTGCTCGGCCGTCCGCAAGGGAAGCTCATCGCGCGGCGCTTTCGCGAGGATCGCCGCCCCTTGCGCTCCGTCGTGCTGGATGCATTTCATGCGCTTGCCGCCGAATATGAGGTCGTGATCGTGGAGGGCGCAGGCAGCCCGGCTGAGCCGAACCTCATGGACGATGACATCGCCAACATGGGCTTTGCGCAGGCGCTCGGCCTGCCCGTGTGGCTCGTCGGCGACATTGACCGCGGCGGCGTCTTCGCCCACTTCCTCGGCACGATGGCGACACTGCCGCGCGCTGCGCGCGCGCTCATCACAGGCTTCGTCATCAACAAGTTCCGCGGCGAAAAGACGCTTTTGGACGAGGCAATCGCATGGCTGGAGAGGCGCACGCGGCGGCCCGTGATCGGTGTCGTGCCGCATCTGGATCTCAACCTTCCCGAGGAGGACGCGCCCTATCGGTTGGCGCGCCTGGCGCCGAAGGAAACGGCGCATCTGCGCATTGCCGCGGTTTGCTATCCGCGCGCGGCCAATCTGGACGATCTGGAGCCGCTTGCGGCAGAAGATGGCGTGGCGCTCGTGCTTGCGCGCACGCCCGAAGAGGTCGCCTGCGCCGATGTCGTGATCCTGCCGGGTTCCAAGCATGTGGGCGGCGATCTCGCCTGGCTGCGCGCGCACGGGCTGGATGCGGCGATCCGGCATGCGCATGCCAAGGGCGCGCACATCCTCGGTATCTGCGGCGGCATGCAGATGCTGGGGCTGCGCATCCACGACCCCCTGGGGCTGGAAGGCGGCGATGCCGAGGGATTGGGGCTTTTGCCGATCACAAGCACCCTTGCGCCCGAGAAGACCGTGCGGCGCGTGGAGGGCATGGCGCAGTGGCCCGTGGCCGCGCCCGTGCGCGGCTTTGAAATCCACCGCGGGCGCTGCGAGGGAAGGGTGGCGCCGTTTCCGTTCGCGGCGGCCTCGGACGACGGGCGCGTGCTCGGCAGTTGGGTGCATCATCTCTTTCATGCCGGGGGCTTTCGCGCCGCATTGCTCGCGCGCTGGGGCCATCCCGCGCCCGATGCCACGGATCACGAAGCGCGCGTGCTTGCAAGCCTGGATCGCCTCGCCGATGCGCTGGAGGCGCATCTTGATCTTGCGTATCTGCCGTGGCGTTGAGTATCGCGGGCGGGCTGCTGCTGGAGGCGGCCCTCGGCGATCCGCCGAACGCTTGGCATCCCGTCGCCTGGCTCGGGCGTTGGGCCGAGATGCTGGAGCGGCGCTTTCATGCCCCTTCGCGCCTGCGCGGCGCGCTACTCTGGATGCTGGCGGTCGCGCCCTTCGTCGCCGCGGCCACGCTGCTTGCCCATGCGCTTGGCGTGGTGGGTGAAGCGCTCGTGCTTTGGGTGTGCCTGGGCTGGCGCTCGCTCTTTGCGCATGTGCGCGCCGTGGAAAAAGCGCCTTCACTCGTGGCGATGCGGCGGGCTGCGGCTGCGATCGTCGGGCGCAAGGTGCAAAGGCTCACGCGCGAGGGATGCGCGCGGGCGGCCTTGGAGTCGCTTGCCGAGAACGCCCACGATGCGGTCGTGGCCACGCTCTTTTGGTTCGCCGTGGGCGGCGCGCCGTTGGCCGCATTGCATCGCGCCGCCAACACGCTGGATGCGCTTTGGGGGCATCGCACGCCGCGCCATCGGCACTTCGGCTGGTGGGCTGCGCGCGCGGACGATCTGCTCGGCTGGCCCTCGGCGCGGCTTGCGGCGCTTTGCATCTGGCTTGCGGGCGGCCTGCGCGGGAACTGGCGCATGATCGCCACGCAGGCGCGCCGGCATCCGTCGTGGAATGCGGGCTGGCCCGAGGCCGCGCTTGCGCATGCGCTCGGCGTGCGGCTGGGCGGGCCTGTTGCGCGCGCGCATGGGCGGGAGAGGCGCCCGTGGCTCGGCCCGAGGCATGCACGCAGCGCGGATGCCTGCATGGAAGAAGCGCGGGCGCTGGTGGCGCGCGCGCTTGCGCTTGCGGCGGGGGTGGCGCTGTTGTGCGTCTGATGCCGCATGGCGGGGCCGTATGGGCGGCGGCGCGGCGCTGGGGCTGCGCGCCTGAGGATGTCTTGGATCTCTCCACGGGGATCGTGCCGCCGGAGGCGGATGCGCCGCAGTTGCTCGCGGCTGCGGCCGATGCGCTCGGGCGCTACGCCGATCCCGCGGGCGAGCCGTTTGCCACGGCCCTGGCCGAGGCGCTGCGCGTGCCGCGCGCGTGGCTGCTCGTCACGGGCGGCGCGCAGCAGGCGATGGAGGCGCTCGTGCGCGCGATGCCTTGGGAAAGCATCGCCATGGAGCGGCCGGGCTATGCGGAGCCGTTTCGGCTTTTCGCAAGGCGCGGCGTGCGCATCCGCGCCTTTGCGCGCGGCGCGGAACCGCCCGAGGCCGAGGTGCTTTGGCT
>WFOX01000212.1 GCA_015487905.1 Mariprofundales bacterium | reverse complement strand
GGGCCGATTGCGCTTGTGGATGCGCGGCTTCCCGTGGTCGTGATCGCCCCGCGCGCGCATCATTTGGAGAAGACGCTTGCGAATCTGGAAGAGGTGCAGGCGCGCGGTGCGCGCGTGATCCTCATAAGCGACTTGGATACGCCGCCTGCGGTTTCGGGCCTGCGCGCCTTTTTGCGCATCCCCGAAGGGGACATGTTCACGACCCCCTTGTTCGTGGCGCCGGCCTTGCAATGGTTGGCCTATGAGGTGGCGGTGGCGCGCGGTTGCGATGTGGATCAGCCGCGCAATCTCGCCAAGTCCGTGACCGTGGAATAGGCGGATTTGACGCTTTTGCGCCGCCTTCCTACGATGGCGGGGACATGAGGATTGAAGGAACAACGCGGGTATTGGGGGTGGTGGGGGATCCCGTTGCGCATTCGCTCTCCCCGCGCTTCCAAAACAACTTCATCGCATCCGCAGGCGTGGATGCGGTGTATGTCGCGTTCCCTTGCCCGCTCGCGCGGCTTGGCGAGGCCCTCACCGGCTTGCACGCAGCAGGCGTGCTTGGGCTCAACCTCACCGTGCCGCATAAAGAGGCCGCGCTCTCCCATGTGCAGCCGGATGCATTGGCAAGGCGCGTGGGCGCTGTGAATACGCTTGTGCGCAGCGAAACGGGTTGGCTCGGCACGAACACGGATGTGCAAGGCGTGCGCGCCGCCGTCCAGGCGCTCGGCTTTCGCGCGGGCGATACCGTGCTCGTCTTCGGCGCGGGTGGAGCCGCGCGCGCCGCCGTGTGGGCGCTTGCCGAGGCTGGAGCTGCGCGCGTGCTGATCTGCAATCGCACGCAGAAGCGCGCGCATGCGCTTGTGCAAGCGCTGCGCAGCGAGGGCGTGGCCGCCGAGATCGTGCCTTGGGATGAGAAGAATGTGCGCGCGCAAAGCGCGCAAAGCGCAGGGCTTGTGCAGGCAACAAGCCTTGGCCTGCACGGCGAGCCGTTTCCGTTTGCGCTGGCAGGCGCTGGCTGGGCATTGGATCTCGTCTATACGCCCACGGGGGAGACGGATTTCGTGCGCAAGGCCAAGCTTGCGGGGCGGCGCGCCGAGGACGGGCTGCGCATGCTCGTCTATCAAGGCGCGGCTTCGTTTGCGCACTGGTTCGGCGTGCATCCCGATGCGGAGCACGCCTATGCGGAGCTGGCCGCCTCGCTTGGGCGCATGGAGGCCGTGGCATGAAGCCCACGCGGCTTGGCGATGTGCTTGTGCGCCACGGCAAGATCACGCGCGAAAAGCTCGCCGAGATCGTGCGCGAGGCGAAGCTTTCGGGCGACACGCTCACGACTGCGCTCGTGAAGGCCGGGGTTTTCAGCGAAAAAGAGCTTGCAAGCTTCATCGCCAAGACCTTCGGACGGCCGCTTGTGGATTTGGACAAGGTGGAGGTGGATCCCAAAAAGGTCGTGGATGTGGCGGCGGATGTGATGCAGCGCTTGCAAATCCTGCCGCTCAAACGCAAGGGCAATGTGCTCGTGTGCGCGGTCGCCGATCCTTATGACATCAACGCGATTGACGAGTTTCGCTTCATCACGGGTTCGCAGATTGAGGTCGTGATCGCGCTCGAAAGCCAGCTTATGGAAAAGCTCGGCGGGCTTTCCAGCGCCGAAGAGAAGCTGGAAGAGGTGATGAACGAGCTTGGGGCCACCGAAGTGGATGTCGTGGAAACCGAGCCCCAAGAGGCCGATGCAGCGGCGCTTGCGGCCGCAACCGAGGCCTCGCCGGTCGTGAAGCTCGTGAACTTCATTTTGTTGGATGCGATCAAGCGCGGCGCTTCCGACATCCACATTGAGCCGTATGAAAAAGTCCTGCGCGTGCGCTACCGCGTGGACGGCGTGCTGCAAGAGGTCATGCGGCCGCCGCTTGCCATGCGCGATGCGATTGTATCGCGCATCAAGGTGCTCGCGAAGCTGGATATCTCCGAGCGGCGCGTGCCGCAGGACGGGCGCATCAAGCTGAGGCTTTCCAAGGCCAAGGCCGTGGACTTTCGCGTGTCCGTGCTTCCTACGCTCTTCGGCGAAAAGGTCGTGATGCGCCTTTTGGATCCCTCAAGCCTTATGCTGGATATGACCAAGCTCGGCTACAGCGAGCAGGCGCTCAAATGGTTCAAAGACGCGATCCACAAGCCTTATGGCATGGTGCTTGTGACCGGCCCCACAGGCTCGGGCAAAACCGTGAGCCTCTATTCGGCCATCGCCGAGCTGAACCGGCCTGAGATCAACATCTCCACGGCCGAAGACCCCGTGGAGTTCAACTTCATGGGCATCAATCAGGTGAATGTGAATCCCGATGTGGGCCTGGATTTTCCGACCGTGCTGCGCGCGTTTCTGCGGCAAGACCCGGATGTGATTTTGATCGGTGAGATCCGCGACCGCGAAACGGCCGAGATCGGCATCAAGGCCGCGCTTACAGGCCACCTCGTGCTTGCGACATTGCACACGAACGATGCCCCGTCCACGGTGGTGCGCTTGGTCAACATGGGCATTGAGCACTTCCTCGTGGGCTCCGCACTGAATCTCGTGTCCGCCCAAAGGCTTGCGCGCCGCATCTGCGCAAACTGCAAGGAGCCCGATACGGACACGCCGCCAGAGGCCTTTGTGGAGGCGGGGATGCCGGAGGAGGAGATCGGCAGCTTCCAGCCCATGCGCGGACGCGGCTGCGAAAAATGCGGCGGCACGGGCTACAAAGGGCGCATCGGCATCTATCAAGTGATGCCGATCACGGAAGAAATCCGCCAAGCGATCTATGCAGGCAAAAACGCGGATGAGATCAACGAGATCGCGATCTCGCAAGGCGTGAAGACCTTGCGCATGGATGCGCTGGACAAGGTCAAACAAGGCATTATCACGCTGGATGAGTGCCTGCGCGTGACGATAGGAGACTAGCCATGCCTGAGTTTCGTTGGGAAGCGAAGACGCGCGACGGCCAAATCCGCAAAGGGGAGCTGGAAGCCCCGAACAGGGATGTCGCAGCCGCGATGCTGCGCCGTCAAGGGTTCGTGGAGATCAAGGTCAAGAAAAAGCCGAAGGAAATCCAAATCTTCCCCGAAAAGGTGGAAGAGAAGGATATTGCGGTCTTCTTCCGCCAGCTTGCGACGATGCTCGCAGCCGGCATTCCCGTGGCCGATGCGTTTCGGCTCGGCGAGCAAGGCGCGGAGAAGAAGGCGCTCAAGAAGCTTTTGGGCGAGGTGCGCAAGGACTTGGAAGAGGGCAATCCGCTTGCTGATTCGCTTGCCAAGCACCCCAAAGAGTTTGATCGGCTTACGATTGCGCTTGTTCGCGCGGGCGAGCAAGGCGGGATTCTGGAAGAAATCCTGGACCGCCTTGCGAGCTACAAGGAAAAGGCGCTGGCGCTCAAGGGCAAGATCAAGGGCGCGATGATGTATCCGGCGGCCGTGATCGTGATCGCGTTTTTGGTGACGGCCATCCTCATGATCTTCGTGATCCCGAAGTTTGCGGAGATGTTTGAGGATTTCGGCGCCGAGCTTCCAGCACTCACCCAGCTTACGATCGCGATCTCCAACAAGTTCGTGGAGTATTGGTATCTCGTCTTCGGCGCGCCGATCGTGCTCGCGTTTGCGATTCGTTGGCTGTATCAAACGCCCCAGGGCCGCTATCAGATAGACAAGCTGCTTTTGAACCTCCCGATCTTGGGCGAGGTGCTGCGCAAGGCGGCCGTGGCGCGCTTTACGCGCACCTTCGCCACATTGATCGGTGCGGGCGTGCCGATCTTGGATGCCTTGGATACGGTGGCCGAGATCGCGGGCAATGTCGTGCTGGAAGAGGCGATCCGCAATGCGCGCGATGCCGTGGAGCAGGGGCGCACGCTCACCGAGCCTTTGGAGGCGAGCGGCGTGTTTCCGCTTATGGTCACACAGATGATCCGCATCGGCGAGGAATCCGGCGCCATGGAAGCCATGCTCGCCAAGATTGCCGATTTCTATGAGGCCGAGGTGGATGCGGCCGTGGAGGCCATGACCTCGCTCATGGAGCCCGTGATCATCGTCTTTTTAGGGGTCGTGATCGGCGGGCTTGTGATTTCCATGTATCTGCCCATCTTTCAGATGGCCTCGGTCGTGGGCGGCGGAGGCTGATGCGCGAACAACTCGCGCGCGCAGCCATCGCCGCGCTCGCGCTTTTCGCCTTTGCCGCACTGGATTGGCCGGAGCTTGGGGCGCAGGCGCGCCTTGTCGGCGCAGGCGCATTCGCAGGCTGGGCGCTGGGCGAGGGCGTGCTCTTTTGGCTGCGCAGGCGCATTTCTCACCGCGTGCGCGTGTGGGTGCGCATGGCGTTGGATCTCGTGGCGATTTCAGCACTCGTGGGCGCCACGGGCTTTGCACAAAGCCCGTGGCGGGCGCTTTTCGGCCTTGCGGTGCTCTCTGCGGCTGCGGAAGGGGTTTGGCAAGCACCACTTGCGTTGGCTTGGGCCGCAGGGCTGAGCTGGCTTGCATTGGGATTCTTCACGCACACCTTGCCGGGGCCTTATAGCGCGCTTTTGCAGGTCTCGGCGTGGCTATTGGCTGGGGCCACGCTGGCCGCGCTTACGCGCCGCTGGCAGCGCAGCGAGCGCGCAGAAGCGCAGATGCGCGATGCGCACCGCGCCTTGCAGCGCTTGCATGCGCACTTGTTTGAGGTCATGCGCGAAGGGGTGGCCTTGCTTCGCGAAGACGGACGCATCGTGGAGCTCAATCCGGCCGCGCGGCGACTGCTCGGCGGCGAGCCAAGGGAGGTGGAAGCACGCCTGCGCAAAACGCACGGGGATGTGCTCGCGGCTGCGGCCCGCGGCGAGATGCTGGAGGTGGAGTGGGAATGGGATGGGCGCATCCTGCTTGTGCGTTCGGCGCCGCTTGCCGCGCCCGTGGCGGGGGTGGCAGCCGTGCTCACGATCGCCGATGCCACGCCCGTGCGCGAGCTGGAGCGCAGGCTTGCCGAACAAGCGCGGCTTGCCGAGCTTGGGCGCATGAGTGCGATGGTCGCGCACGAGGTGCGCAATCCCTTGCAAACGATCCGCCAGGCGATCGCGTTTCTGGCTGAGGGCGACGATCCCGAGGTGCGCGCGGTCATGGAAGAGGAGGTGCTGCGGCTAGAACGGCTCGTGCGCTCCATGTTGGATTTCGCAAGGCCCCTTGCGCCGCGCCCGCGCCGCGTCGGCGCCGAAGACTGGCTTTGGCCGGCCTTGCGCGCCTTGCCGGCGCATGCGCGCGCGCGCGTGCATGCCGAGACTGGTTCCTCGCCTGTGCATGCCGATCCCGACCATTTGCGCGTGGTGCTGGACAACCTTCTGGAAAACGCGCTCAAGCGCGAAGGGGCCGAGGTGTGGCTGCGCTGGCAAGTGCAGGATGGCCGCTTCCGCTTGGAGGTGGAGGACACAGGCGGCGGCGTGCCCGAGGAAATGCGCGGGAAGATTTGGGATGCGTTCGTAAGCGGCACAGTGGGCGGCGTGGGCCTTGGGCTTGCGACGGTCAAGCGCGTGTGCGAGGCCAACGGCTGGCAAGTGCGGCTGGAAAATACCCCCAAGGGTGCGCGCTTCGTCGTGGAGGGGGATGCAGATGGCGCAGGTGCTGCTCGTTGAGGACGACAAAAACGCGCGCTTGATGCTTGCGCGCGCGATCGCCCGCGGCGGGCATGAGGTGACCACGGCCGCCTCCCCCGCGGAGGCGCGCGCGCAGCTTGCCGAAAAACCGTTTGCGGTCGTGATCACGGATTTGCGCATGGAAGGGCGCGATGCAGGGCTTGAGGTGCTCGCCTGGGCGCGCCGCATGCAGCCGGAGGCGCGCGTGATGTTGCTTACCGCCTATGCAAGCGCGGAGACGGCGGTGGCGGCCATGCGCGAGGGCGCATTTGACTATCTCACGAAGCCCGTCTCCCAAGAGGATCTTTTGCTTGCCATTGAGCGCGCGCTGCGCGATCGCGCGCAAACGGTGGCTGCGCCGAGCGCGCCTGCATCCCCATCCCTGCACGAAGAAGAGGCAGAGGAGTTGGTGGGGAACTCCCCTGCGATGCAGCGCGTGCGCGAGCGCCTGCTTGCCGCCGCGCGCAGCGATTGCACGGTGCTCATCACAGGCGAATCCGGCACGGGCAAGGAGCTTGCGGCACGCTTTATCCATGCGCATTCGCGGCGCGCAGAGGGCCCGTTTGTGGCCATCAACTGCGGCGCCGTGCCCGAAACCTTGTTTGAGTCCGAACTCTTCGGCCACAAAAAGGGGGCATTCACCGACGCCTATGCGGACAAGCCCGGCGTGTTTGAGGAAGCGGATGGCGGCACTTTGTTCCTGGACGAGGTGGGGGAGCTTCCTCTCTCCGTGCAGGTGAAGCTTTTGCGCGCCTTGCAGGCGCGCAAGGTGCGGCGGTTGGGCGAGGCGCGCGAACGGGCCGTGAATGTGCGCGTGATCGCAGCGACCAACCGCGATCTTGCCGCCGAGGTGCAAAGGGGGCGTTTTCGCGAGGATCTGTTCTTCCGACTCAATGTATTGCCGATCGTGATGCCGCCGTTGCGCGCGCGGCGCGAGGATGTGCCGGCGATTGCGCGCGCGCTTTTGCAGCGTTGGGGAGAAGATCCAGCGCGGCTGGAGCCCGAGGCGGCGGCGCGCCTTGCGCGGCTTTCCTTGCGCGGCAATGTGCGGGAGCTTGAGAATCTTCTCATGCGCATGTTGGCCCTGGCCGGGCCGGGTGCGCCGCTGTCCGTGGCCGTCTTGGAAGAGGCGCTTGCGATTGAACGCGAAACGCACATGGAGGAAACGCAAGAGGACGATTGGGCGCGCGTGCGGGCGGAAGGGCTGGATGCGTGGCTCAAAGAGCGCGAGCGCTGGGCGCTTCGGCGCGCATTGGACGAAGCAGGGGGGAATCTTACGCGCGCCGCAGAGCTTTTGGGCCTTAGCTTTCGTGCGCTGCGCTATCGTTTGACCAAGCTCGGCATGCGTGGAAAGTAGGATGGGGTTTTGGGCGCTTGCGGGCGGGGTTTTCGGTCTGGTGCTCGGAAGCTTTGCGAATGTGCTCATTCACCGCTTGCCGCGGGGCGAATCCATCGTTCATCCGCGCTCGCATTGCCCGCATTGCGGGCGCACGATCGCGTGGTTTGACAATGTGCCCGTGCTTGCATGGCTGTGGCTGCGCGGGCGTTGTCGGTATTGCCAGGCACCGATTTCGTGGCGCTATCCGTTCGTGGAGATGGTCTTCGGCCTCATTTGGGGTGTCCATCTTGCCCTGCTTGGGCCTTCTGTTGTGGCGCTCAAAGGCGCGCTTTTGCTTTCGCTTTTGTTCGTGCTTGCTTGGATTGATCTAGAAACGATGCTCCTTCCGGATGCGCTGACGCTCGGCGGCACGCTCGTAGGCCTTGCATTTGCTTGGTGGGAGGGGCGCCTTGTGGATGCGGCGGTGGGCGCTGCGCTGGGCTACCTCGGATTTGCCGCCATTGCTTGGGCCTATCAAAAGCTGCGCGGGCATGAGGGGCTTGGCGGCGGCGATTGGAAGCTGCTTGCGATGATCGGTGCCTTTTTGGGTTGGCAGGCATTGCCGTTCGTCGTCTTTCTCTCCGCGCTTGCAGGGCTTGTGATCGGCGGGCTTTGGCTGTGGCTCGCCAAAAAGGATTGGCGCACGGAGGTGCCCTATGGGCCGTTTCTGGCCGCAGCCGCGGCAGGGTGGTGGATTGCGGGCCTGCAAGGGCTTGGGGCGTGAAGCGGCCGCTGCGCGTGGGGCTGACAGGCGGCATGGCCGCAGGCAAAAGCACGACCGCGCGCATGTTCGCAGCGCTTGGCGTGCCCGTGCTGGATTTGGACGAGGTCGGGCGGCGCGTGCTTGCCGAAGATGAGGATGCGCGCCGCGCTGTCATGCACGCCTTTCCCGAGGCCGTGGAGGATGGACGCCTTGTGCGCGCGCGCCTTGCGGAAGTCGTATTTCGCGATGTGAAGCGCCTGCGACGCTTGGAGGCGATCCTGCATCCGCGCATCTGGCGCGCGTATGAGGCGTGGTTGCAGCATCTTCAGGCGCCCTATGCCGTGGTGGAGGCCGCAGCGCTTTTGGAGTCGGGCGCGCGTGCGCGCGTGGATCGGCTTATCGTCGTGCTTGCGGATGCCCGCGTGCGACGCGCGCGCGCGCAACAGCGCGGGGGCGTGGGCGCGCGCTTGTTCTCGCAGGTGCTTGCTGCGCAGGTATCAGACGAAGAACGCAAGCGCGCTGCAGATTTTTTGCTGCACAACGAAGGCTCGCTGGATGCGCTGCGCGCACAAGTGCTGGGTGTGCACGCCGCGTTGCTTGCCGAAGCGGCAAGCGTGCGTTGACGCAAACCAAGCCAAGCGATATGGTTCGCGCCCCTTCGCGACCGAGGGGGATACCCAAACCTTTGGCAAAAAAGAGGGGACGATGCCGACGATCAATCAGCTCGTGCGCAAACCGCGCAAGCCGAAGGTGAAGAAGTCCAAGTCGCCGGCGCTCACCGGCTGCCCGCAGCGCCGCGGAGTATGCGTGCGCGTGTATACGACGACGCCGAAGAAGCCGAACTCGGCGTTGCGCAAGGTCGCGCGCGTGCGGCTGACCAACGGCTATGAAGTCACGGCCTACATTCCGGGCGAAGGGCATCGTCTCCAGGAGCACTCGGTCGTGCTCGTGCGCGGCGGCCGCGTGAAGGACTTGCCGGGCGTGCGTTACCACATCGTGCGCGGCACCTTGGACTGCGGCGGTGTGGAGGGGCGCAAGCAAGGGCGCTCCAAATACGGCACGAAGCGGCCGAAGTAAGGAGGGCTTGGGATGCCGCGCAGAGGACCGGTTCCGCCGCGCCAGATTGCGCCTGATCCGCGCTATGGCGATGTGATCGTGGCCAAGGTGATCAACAAGGTCATGTGGGACGGCAAAAAGACGATCGCGCAGAAGATCGTCTATGAGGCGTTGGAGATCGCCGCGAAGAAAACGGGGCTTGATCCTGTCAAGGCCCTGCATGAGGCGATTGAGAAGGTGAAGCCGGAGGTGGAGGTGCGCTCGCGGCGCGTGGGCGGCGCGACCTATCAGGTGCCCGTGGAGGTCTCCGAGCGCCGCGGGCTTTCGCTTGCGATTCGTTGGCTCGTGGAGGCGGCGCGCAATCGCTCGGAATACCGGATGGCCGAGCGGCTCGGCAACGAGATCGCCGATGCGATCGCCGAGCGCGGCGGCGCGTTCAAGAAGCGCGAAGAGACGCACCGGATTGCCGAGGCCAATCAGGCCTTTGCGCACTTCCGCTGGTAAGGGGATACGGTCGTGGCACGCAAGATTCCGCTTACGCGCTATCGCAACATCGGCATCATGGCGCACATTGATGCCGGCAAGACGACGACCACCGAGCGCATCCTCTACTACACGGGCAAGACGCACAAAATCGGCGAGGTGCACGAAGGCGCCGCGACGATGGACTGGATGGAGCAGGAAAAGGAGCGCGGCATCACGATCACGGCCGCCTGCACGACCTGCTTCTGGCGCGATCACCAGATCAACATCATTGACACGCCCGGGCATGTGGACTTCACGATTGAGGTGGAGCGCGCCTTGCGCGTGCTGGATGGCGCCATCGGTGTCTTTTGCGCGGTCGGCGGTGTAGAGCCGCAGTCGGAAACGGTTTGGCGCCAAGCGGATAAGTATCGCGTGCCGCGCATTGCGTTTGTCAACAAGATGGATCGCGTGGGTGCCGACTTCTTCCGTGTTGTGGAGGAGATCAAGGATCGCCTCGGCCACAACGCCGTGCCGATCCAAATCCCGGTGGGGGCTGAGGATCAGTTTGCGGGTGTCGTGGATCTCGTGCGCATGAAGGCCGTGATCTGGTCGGGCGAGGAGCTCGGTGCCAAGTTTGAGGTGGTGGAGATCCCCGACGATCTGCGCGATCAAGCTGAGGAATGGCGCGAAAAGATGCTGGATGCCGTGCTCGTCTTTGATGAAGAGGCGATGGAGCGCTACTTGGAGGGCGAGGAGCTTTCCGAGGACGAGATCCGCGCTTGCATCCGCAAGGGCACGCTGTCCATGGAGATGGTGCCCGTGCTCTGCGGCAGCGCCTTCAAAAACAAAGGGGTGCAGCCGCTTTTGGACGCGGTTGTGGATTATCTGCCGGCGCCCGTGGATATTCCGGATGTGCGCGGCCATCGGCCCGGCACCGATGAAGAGCTTACGCGGCCTACGAGTGATGACGCGCCGTTTTCCGCGCTTGCGTTCAAGGTCATGGCCGATCCGTTCGTGGGTTCGCTCACCTACCTGCGCGTGTATTCGGGTGTGATGTATGCGGGCTCCTATGTGCTCAACTCCACGAAGGGCAAGAAGGAGCGCATCGGGCGGCTGTTGCAGATGCATGCGAACCATCGCAACGAGATCAAAGAGGTGCGCGCAGGCGACAT
>WFOX01000211.1 GCA_015487905.1 Mariprofundales bacterium | reverse complement strand
GAGGCGATGGGTTATCGTGTGTCGCGCTATGTCTATCCGCCCGGCACCTACTTTCCGCCGCACACGCACGAGGTGGACAAGATTGATGGAATCCTTGCCGGGCGCTTTCGCATGACGATGTTCGGCCAAAGCGTCGTGCTCGGCCCGGGCGAAATGCTCTTCGTGCCGCGTGGCGCCGTGCACGAGGCCGAGGTCGTCGGCGATGAACCCGTTGTGTCGCTGGATGCCGTGCGGATTGCCTAATCTATCACCACGATTGCCTACGATATAAGCACACTATCCTGGCTGCATCTGCGATTTTTGTTGAAAACCCGTGCCGGTAAAGTTGGCACGGGTTTTGCATATCTAGATGCAGAAACCATCCATGAAGGAGGAAAGCGACGATGAAACAGGCAACACGGCACATCCTCGCTGCGGCGATGCTCTGGCTTGCTGCCGGCGCGCCGGGCGCCCAGGCCGGGGAGCTTGGCCTCTCAGGCGACATCGGCGTGGTCAGCCAATATGTCTGGCGCGGGGTTACGCAAACGAGCGGCAAGCCCGCCGTGCAGGGCGATCTCGGCGTCTCCACCGATGCCGGGGTTTCCGCAAGCGTCTGGTTCTCCAACGCCTATCCTGCATCAGCGCCGCAATACAAGGGGCGCGATGTCGTGGAGTTTGACTGGACGCTGGATTACACGCTGGAGCTTGATGCATTTTCGCTCTCGGCGGGCGCGATTTGGTATACCTACCTCTACGATTCGGCATCCAACTTCCCCGAGATCTACCTCGGCGCCTCATTCAACGCGCCGCTTGCGCCGTCGGTGACGATCTACTACACGGTGGCGGACAGCAACAACAAAACCTACCTCGCAGGTGATCTCTGGGTGGATCTCGGCGTCTCCGCAAGCGCGGCGGGCTGGGATCTCGGCGGAACGCTCTCGTTCGTGAGCTGGAAGAAGAGCACTGCTCAGCGCGCGAACAAGAACAAGTGGAAGAGCGGGCTTTCGGTGCTGGCGCTGTCCGCCTCGCGCGGCGTGAAGCTCGGCGGAACGGACGCCACGGTGTCGCTCTCCTACTCGCAGCCGCTTGCAAAGAAGGCGCCTGACGGCAATCGCTACATCTATGGCGCGGCCGCCAAGCCCGAGTTCGTGGCTGGCATCAATCTGAGCTACTGACGCAAAAAGGGCGGGCCGCGGCCCGCCCCCACCAACCGAGCGAAAGGAGGACAAGCATGAAGCTTGTGATGGCGATCATCAAGCCGTTCAAGCTGGATGAGGTAAAAGAGGCGCTGGACGGCATCGGCATCCACGGCATGACCGTGGAAGAGGTGCGCGGCTATGGCCGCCAGAAGGGCCATGCCGAGCTTTATCGCGGCGCCGAATACCAGGTGGACTTCGTGCCCAAGATTCGCATGGAGGCCGTCGTGCCCGCCGAGCGCGTGGATGAGGTCGTGGAAACCATCATGAAGGCCGCGCGCACGGGCAAGACCGGCGACGGCAAGATCTTCGTGTTTCCCGTGGAGCGGGCCGTGCGCATCCGCACGGGCGAAGAAGACGAACAGGCACTTTAAAGGAGGAACGACGATGAGACGATTTTGGGGTTCTATGGCGGCATGGCTTGTGCCGGGCATCGCATTTGCAGGCGAAGACAAGCTCTCGGCCGGCGATACGGCCTGGATGATCACGGCCACGGCCCTCGTGCTGCTCATGACGCTGCCCGGGCTTGCGCTCTTCTATGGCGGCATGGTGCGCAAGAAGAACGTGCTTTCGGTCGGCATGTGGATGATCACGACGGCCTCGCTCGTCTCCGTGCTCTGGGTCGTCGTCGGCTATTCGCTTGCGTTTGCAGATGGCAATGCCTTCATCGGCGGGCTTTCCAAGGCCTTCTTCCGCGGCGTGGGCTATGACACGCTCTCAGGCACGATCCCGGAAACGGTCTTTGCCACCTTCCAGATGACCTTTGCGATCATCACGCCGGCGCTTGCGCTCGGCGCGGTCGTGGAACGCATGAAGTTCTCGGCCGTCTTGCTCTTCACCGGCCTTTGGGTGCTGCTTGTCTATGCGCCGATCGCGCACTGGGTCTGGGGCGGTGGATTCCTCGGCGATGCAGGCGCGCTCGACTTCGCCGGCGGCACGGTCGTGCACATCAATGCCGGTGTGGCCGGGCTTGTGGCTGCGCTCGTGCTTGGCCCGCGCACGGGTTATCCGCGGGAGCCGATGCCGCCGCACAATCTCACGCTGACGCTCACCGGCGCAGCCTTGCTCTGGGTCGGCTGGTTCGGCTTCAACGCAGGCTCGGAGCTTGCCGCCGACGGCACAGCGGGCATGGCCTTGCTGGTCACGCAAGTGGCCACGGCGATGGCCGTGCTTTCTTGGACCTTCGCCGAGTGGATCGCCTTCAAGAAGCCCAGCCTGCTTGGCGCCTGCTCGGGTGCCGTGGCCGGGCTTGTCGCGATCACGCCGGCCTCGGGCTTCGTGGGTCCGGTGGGCGCGCTTGTGATCGGCTTCGTGGCCGGGCTTGCGGCCTTCTGGGGCGCATCCGTGCTCAAGCGTCGGCTCGGCTATGACGATTCGCTGGACGCCTTCGGCGTGCACGGGATCGCCGGCATCGTCGGCGCCCTGCTCACGGGCGTGTTCGCCGCCAAGGCGCTCGGCGGCGCGGGGCTTGCCGAGGGCATGACGATCGGCAAGCAGCTTTTCGTGCAGGCCGAGGCTGTGGTGGCGACGATCGCCTATGACGCCGTGATAACCTTCGTGCTGCTCATGGTCGTGAAGGCCCTCGTGGGCTTGCGCGTCGGCGAGGACGAGGAACGCGAGGGGCTGGATCTGGCCGAGCACGGCGAGCAGGTCTATTGAGTCCCGGTCCGGAAGCCCGCCAGTCGCATCCCAAGGGGAACCCTTCCGGGCAGGGAAAGGGGTCGGGAGAAATCCCGACCCCTGTCCTTTCAGCCCCTCCAGCGCGCCCGACGTCTTTCCAGTCGGAATCCCTCGCGGGCGATGCGCGCAAGCACGGCGGGATAGAGCCGATGCTCAATCGCATGCAGGCGCATGCGCAGGGTTTCTTCAGTATCATCCTCGTGCACGGGGCAGGCCTCTTGCGCAAGGATCGGGCCCGTATCCACGCCCTCATCCACAAGATGCACGGTGACCCCCGTGAT
The DNA here is from genome assembly GCA_015487905.1 of Mariprofundales bacterium. Lineage (GTDB taxonomy): Bacteria > Pseudomonadota > Zetaproteobacteria > Mariprofundales > S012-25 > S012-25. The sequence goes on along the minus strand of WFOX01000211.1, from coordinate 25 downwards.
CTTCACGCCATAGGCAAGCGCATCG
>WFOX01000210.1 GCA_015487905.1 Mariprofundales bacterium | reverse complement strand
TCCTCGGTCGTGCGCCCAAGCGCATCAGCAGGCGGCGCAAGCCGCGCGCCCACGAGCCTGGCCGTGCCCTCGGCCAGCGCGCGCATCTGCATCGCAAGCCCCGGCAAAATCGCGCCGCCTGCATAGGCCCCTTCGGCATCCACGACATCCAAGGTCGTGGCCGTGCCGAGATCAGCCACGATCACCGGCGCGCCGAAACGCGCACGCGCGGCCACAGCATTGGCAAGCCTATCGGCACCCAACTCCTCCGGACGCGCATAGGCGATCGGCATGCGCGGACGCGCCTGTGCATCGCCCACGAAGCGCACGGGCGCCGCAAAAGCCGCCTGCAACCCGGCGCGCAACGCTTCCTCCAAAGCCGGCACGACGCTTGCCACAACCACGGCCCGCGGCTTCGGGGGCGTGCCGAATGCATGCGCAGCAAGCAACGAAAACTGCGCTGCAAGTTCGTCCGCCGTGGCCGCGCGCGGAGTCGTCATGCGAAAGCCCATGCGCACCGCGCCCTGCGCATAAAGCCCGAACACGATTTCGCTGTTGCCGACATCCACGACGAGCCAGCTCACCCGAGCGCCTCCACCTCCTGCAAGCGCACGGGCACGATGCGCGCGCCGCGGCGCACCCACAAGGCCCCATCCTCGCCGATTTGCACGGCCTCGCCTTCCCAGATTCCTTCTTCCGCGCGCACGCGCACGGGACGCGCACCGCCATGCGCGCGCCACCACTCCTCGCGCAGCGCCGCAAACCCACCGACTTCCCAGCAAAGCAATGTGCGCTCAAGCTCGCGCGCGATCGCCACTGCAACCTCTTCGCGTGCAAACGCGCGCCGCGCGCTTTCGCCAAGCGCAGCCGCAGGCTGCGCAAGCGCGGGAAACCCTCCCCTTGGCACGAACAGATTGACGCCCACGCCGACGGCCGCCACCACGCCCTCTGCGTGCATGCGTGTTTCCACGAGCACGCCCGCCACCTTGCCACGCGGCGCCAGCACATCGTTGGGCCACTTGATCCGCAACTCGGGCGCCCAGCGCACGAGCGCGCACCACACACCAAGCCCTGCCGCAAGCGGCAAGGTCCAGCACGCAGCAAGCGTCCGCTTGAGGCTTACCAGCACCGTCATCGCAAGACTCGCTTGCGGATCGGCAAACCAGCGGCGGCCGCGGCGGCCACGCCCTGCGGTTTGGCGCGCGGCCACGAACAGGGCCGGCGTGCGTGCAGAAGGCGCAGCAGCCAGCGCGGCATCGTTCGTGCTCGGGGTTTCGGGCAAGATGTGCACCTCCCAACCCGGAAGGCCCGTGCGCAGCGCCGCCTCGTCCCACACGGAAGCCGCTAAATCACCTTGGAAAAGCGCACGCCCTCCGTGCGCCGCTTGCGCAGGTATTCGTCAAAGACCATCGCGATGTTGCGAATGAGCAAGCGCCCGCGCGGCTGCACGAACACGCCATCTTCGCGAAGACAAAGCAACCCGTCTTGCTCCATCTCCTTCAAATCCGCAAGCTCGGCCGCGAAGTGCTCGGCGAAGGAAATGCCGAAGCGCGCCTCCACATCCGCGAACGAAAGCGAAAAATCGCACATAAGCCGCATGATCACATAGCGCCTGAGCTTGTCCTCGTCCGTAAGCACATAGCCGCGGAACACGGGAAGCCTTCCCTGCGCAAGGGCCTCCTCATAGCGCTCAAGCTGCTTGAGGTTTTGAAAAAACGCATCCTGCACATGCCCGATGGAGGACATGCCAAAGCCGATGAGATCGCAATCGGCGTGCGTGGAGTAGCCTTGGAAGTTCCGATAGAGCTTGCCCTCGCGCTGCGCGCGCGCAAGCTCATCCTCAGGCTTGGCGAAGTGATCCATGCCGATGAACACATAGCCCGCATCCATCAGCCGCGTGATGCTGTGCTTGAGGATCGCAAGCTTCTCGCGCGGGCTTGGAAGGTCTTCTTCATGGATGCGCCGCTGCGGCGGGAACATGTGCGGAAGATGCGCATAGTTGAACAGCGCGATCCGATCAGGCGCAAGCGCAATGATCAGATCCAAGGTGCGATCAAAGCTCGCCACCGTTTGGTGCGGAAGCCCATAGATCAGATCCACATTGATGGAAACAAACCCGGCCTTGCGCGCAGCCTCCATGACGGCGGCGGTTTGTTCCACGCTTTGGATGCGATTGACGGCCCTTTGCACACGCGGATCAAAGTCCTGCACGCCGAGGCTGATGCGGTTGAAGCCGATCTCGCGCAGGCGCGCAACCGCCTCGGCATCGCACTCGCGCGGATCCACTTCAATGCCGTATTCGCCCTCGGCATCGGGCGCAAACGGAAAGTGCGCGCGCAAGGTTTGCACCACCTGCCCAAGCTGCTCGGGAGCAAGAAAGGTCGGCGTGCCGCCGCCGAAGTGAAGCTGCTCTACACGGCGCCGACCGCCCAAGATCTCGGCCACCATCGCGATCTCGCGCGCAAGCGCATCCAAATATGGAAGCGCGCGCTCGCGCTTTTTCGTGACCACCTTCGTGCAGCCGCAGTAGTAGCAGACCGTATCGCAAAACGGGATATGGACATAGATGGACAAAGGGCCATCCGTTTGCGCGGCCTTCGTAAGGGTTGCGCGATACACATCCGCATCCACGCCCTCGTGAAACACGGGCGCGGTTGGATACGAGGTGTAGCGCGGCCCCGCCTTGTCGTATTTGCGGATGAGCGCCTCATCAAACAGCTCATCCGCGCCCGCATCGTGCAGCGACTGCGTGTGTCTTGTCGTTGCGCTCATGCCTCCTCCGCCGCCTGCGGCCAAGTGTAAGAATCTTGCCAGAAAAGCACATCCGCTTCATCCCGCGCAGGCGGCGCATGCTGCGCAAGCTGGCGACGCAACACCTCCACATCGGCATCCGAGACATCGCCGCGCCGCGCTTGAATGCGCCGCACGAGCTCTTCTTCGGGCACATCCAACCAAATGATCCGCAGCGGCACATTCAACCGCCTTGCCAGCGCGCGCAAATCCTCGCGCGAACGCGGCAGCAAAAAGGTCGCATCCAAGATCACCGAAAAGCCCGCGCGCAACGCATCCTCGGCAAGCGCAAACAGCTCCTGATAGGTGCGCTCGTGCATAGCCGGCCCATAAAGCGGCTCATCGGGATATTTCCGGGCGAGCCGCTTGCGCACGGCATCGGAGCGGAACACAAGCGCCTTTGCATGCGCGATCCCCTGCAAGGCCAGCGTGCTTTTGCCGCTTCCCGAAAACCCGGCCACGGCGTAAAGCCTGGGCCGCGCAGGCGCCGCATAGCGCGCGGCAAGCGCAAAATACATGCGCGCTTCCTCGGCCTTGTTCTCGCGCTCGGCCTCCGTAAGCGCCGCCCCCGCGCGCGTAAGCAGCGCCACCTTGCCGCGCACGCCTGCGCGATAAAAAAGAAACAAGCGCAAAAGCGCAAGCGCTGCGCGATCGCCGCTTGTCTCCAGCCAGCGTGAAAGAAGCCGCAAGGCCAAATCCGTGCGCCCGCGCGCATCCAAATCCATTGCAAGAAACGCGATGTCGTTGGCGATGTCAATGAAGCGAAACGCATCATTGAACTCAATGCAGTCAAAGGGCACGGGCCGCCCGCGCCACAGCACGATGTTGCCCAGGTGCAAATCGCCGTGGCATGCGCGCACGCAACCTTCTTGCACGCGCTTTTGCACGAGCGGGGCCTTGGCCGCAAGCTCCTTTTCGGCCCAAGCAAACAACGACGCGACAAGCTCGCGAGATACGGCATCGGGATGGCGCGCTGCCTCGCGCAGATTGTCCAGCACATATTCAGCAAGCGCTTGCGGCTCCCCGAATCCCTGCGGCGCGCGCTCCGCCTGCATGTGAAACCGCGCAAGATCCTGCGCAAGCACATCCACCCACGCAGGATCAAAGCGGCCCTTTTCCAGCCGCGCGGCCAGCACATCCTCTTCAGCAAAGCGGCGCATGAGCACGCACCACTCCAGCACCTCCCCCTCGCTTGCCCCCACGCGCGGGCCTTGCGATGTAGCGCGGATCGGCAGCACCCCGAGATACAAATCCGGCGCAAGCCTGCGGTTGAGGCGCACCTCCTCTTCGCAGAAGTGTTTGCGCTTTTCCAAGCTGGAGAAGTCCAAAAACCCGAAATTGACCGGTTTTTTCACCTTATAGGCGTAATCGCCCGCGATGAACACCCAAGAAATGTGCGTTTCCTTGCGCGTGATTTCTGTTGCGGGATAAGGAAGCGCACGCGGATCCGAAAACGCTTGCAGCGCGTCCATGCTCATCCCGCCGCCCGATGAATGAACAGCCCACGGCTGATGTCGCCGATACTCACGATACCCACAAGCTTGTCATCCTCCACGACCGGCAACCGCCGGAGATTCTTGAGCCCCATAAGCGAGGCCGCCTTGAGGATCGGCATCTCGGGATCGGCCGTGATCGGATCCGGCGTCATGACCTCGTGCACCTTCATCTGCAGCACGCGCGGAAGCCTTTCCTCCATCGCCTCAAAGTCGTGCGCCGTGATCGCGTCATGCACATATTCGCCGAAGTTCGGGTAAAGCGGCAGCATCACGTCGCGGATCGTGATCATGCCGATGAGCCTGCCGCCGTCCACGACGGGCAAGCCCCCGCAGCGGCGCATGACCATCTTCTCCATCGCGCTTTTCAAGCGATCCTCGGGCGTGCAGGTGAGCACGCCGCGCGTCATCACATCCCGCACCTTCATGCGCCCCTCCTTGCTTAGGCCGTGCGCTTGAGCCTACCATCGCAATGCACAATTCCCCAAGCGCGAAGGAGGGATGCATGCGCAAAGCGTTGCTGGCGGTGGGCATGATTGCCTGCGTGCAGGCGGCTTCGGCACTGGATTTGGATGTGGGGGTCAGCACCGCGCTCAGCGCGGGCGGCGCAGAAAGCTTCATCGGCGTGGGCTATGGCGTGATGGGCTTCACCTACCGGGAGCCTGGCACAAAGCTTACGGGCAGCGCCCCGGGCTGGTTCGTCTCGTTCGGCAGTTGGCTTTCGCCGTATCTGGGATTGGATGCGCGGCTTGGCGCAAGCGAGACCGCAAGCTTAGGCCGCTTCGGCGTTTGGCAGTTCTATGCGCGCACACCTGCATGGTATGGGCTGTATTTGCGCCCGCAATGGACAGGAAGCGCGATTGCGCTGCACGCACTCGCGGGCTTTAGCGACTTTCAGTTTGAGCGCACGGCTTTGGACCCCACGGCCAACACCTTGCAGGTGGATGGCGTGCGCCATTCGGGCTTCTCGTTCGGCGCCGGCATCGCCTTTGCGCCGAGCGTTGATCTTCAGCTCGGCGTGGAATGGCTTGCGATTGCCCGCAATGCGGGACTGGGGCCGGCTGTGTCCAGCGACATATCGCTGCTTTCGGGGTATCTTCTCTTTAGCTTTTAGCCCCGCGTGATCTTGTTTGCGAAGGAGGCAAGAGGATGAGCCGCACATTGGAAGACGCGCTGCTTGGCTTTCGCAGCTTGGCCGAGGAGCTGCGCGAACGCCTCGGCGTGCTTTGGAGGTCTCTTTGACATTCCGGGGCTGAAACAGGAGCTCGCCGAACTCGGCAAGCGGGCGGAGTCCCCGGATTTCTGGGACAACCCCGAAGAAGCGCAAAAGGTGATGCAGCGCCGCGCGCAGCTTGAGCGGCGGCTTGCCGATTACGAAAAGGCGCAAGAAGCGCTGGATAATGCACTGACGTTGTTTGAGCTTGCCCAGCAAGAGGAGGACGAAGAGGCCAAACAGGAGGCCGCGCACGAGCTTCTCGTCGCCGAGCAGCGCATTGAGCAGCTTGAGGTGCTGCGCATGCTGAGCGGCGAGCACGATCGCGAAAACGCGTTTTTGGAGATCACGGCCGGCGCAGGCGGCACCGAGGCGCAGGATTGGGCCGAGATGCTTTTGCGCATGTATTTGCGCTGGGCCGAGAAAAAGGGCTTCAAAACCGAGATCGTGGAGCTCACGCCTGGAGAAGAGGCGGGGATCAAGTCCGCCACCGTGCGCGTGATCGGCGAATACGCCTATGGGTATCTCAAGGCCGAGGTGGGCGTGCATCGGCTCGTGCGCAAATCGCCCTTTGACGCGGGCCATCGCCGCCACACCTCATTTGCAAGCGTGTTCGTCTATCCCGACATAGATCACGAGATCAAGATTGAGATTCAAGAAAAAGACCTCAAGATTGAGACCTTCCGCGCCCAAGGCCCGGGCGGGCAGCATGTGAACAAAACCGAATCCGCCGTGCGCATCACGCACATCCCGACGGGCATCGTCGTCAAATGCCAAAGCGAGCGCAGCCAGCACAAAAACCGCGCCATGGCGATGAAGATGCTCAAAGCGCGCCTTTACGAATACGAGCTGCGCAAGCGCGAGGCCGAAAAGCGGGCCTTGGAAGAGCAAAAACCCGAAATCGCCTGGGGACGGCAAATCCGCTCGTATGTGCTGGATCAATCGCGCATCAAGGATCTGCGCACGGGCATGGAAACCGGCAACACGCAAGCCTTTCTGGACGGCGAGATTGACGATTTCATCTACGCGCAGCTCATGGGCCTGCGCAAAGGGGAAAACGAAAAGGCGCGGGCCTAAGCCCGCGCCCTTTCGCTCGCATCCGCGCGATTTACGACTGCTTCTTGTCGTCGTCCACGATCTCGGCATCCACGACCTCGGCATCGCCGCCTGCGGACGACGAAGCGCCGCCTGACTGCGCCGAGGAACCCGCAGCGCCGCCTGCGGCCTGCTGCGCCTTCTGGTAGATGAGCTCGCCAAGCTTTTGCGCCGCCTGCGCCAGCTTCTCCTCGGCGCGCTTGATCTCCTCCACCGAGTCGCCCTTCATCTTTTCTTTCAGCTCGGCGATCGCATCCTCAATGTTCTTGCGCGTTGTCGCATCAATCTGATCGCCGTATTCCTTGAGCGACTTCTCGGTGGAGTAGATGAGCATGTCGGCGTGGTTGCGCGCCTCAATGAGCTCCTTGAGGCGACGATCCTCTTCCGCATGCTCCTCGGCCTCGCGCTTGAGCCGCTCAATCTCCTCTTTGGTGAGGCC
>WFOX01000209.1 GCA_015487905.1 Mariprofundales bacterium | reverse complement strand
GTGTATCCGAAGTTTTTGCGCATTCCCAAGGCGCGACGCAAGGGCGAGGCGCGCGAGGAAATGCGCGCGATTCTTGCCGCCTTTGATGCGCTGCTTGCGCGCACGGATTGGCTTGTCGGCGAATACTCGCTTGCCGACATCCGCTTTGCGCCGATTCTTTACCGTTTGCCCATATATGGCGTGGACATCTCAGGATTGCGCCATTTGGAGGCCTATTGCGAGCGGCTCTTTTCGCGGCCTGCATTTGAGCGCTCGCTCACCGAAGCCGAGCGCATGATGCGGGAGGATTTGTTCTGATCTTTCAGGCGAGACGATAGCCCTTCTACTTTCCACGATACTCTGTGTATTTTTGATAAAAAATCTTTCTAGGCCCATCTCTAAGTCTTCTCGGATGATTTTCCGCAAAAGCCCCTTAGGGAGCGTCCTTTTCCCATGTAAGGGGATCGTCGTGACTCTTCCGTCTTGGGCGCGCATTCGCACATGGGATCCTCTCATGCGCACCACCTGAAAGCCCATCCATTCCAAAAAGCGCACGAGTTCTTCTCCGGTTAGGGCGGGAAGCTTAGGCATGGCGAGCAATCGTAAGCTCGCGCAGCCCGATGAATTCGTTGAGCTGCTCCAGTTGGGTTTCTTCCAAGCACATTTCCACGACTTCTCTGATATTTTCCATGGCTTCTTCTATGGTTTCCCCATAGGAATGGCATCCTTTGAAAAGTGGGCAGCTCACGATGTAGTAGCCGTCCTCATCCCGTTCCACAACGATAGGCAAATGAAGCGTTTTCGTGCTTGCGGACATATGTGCTCCTCCTTGGCTGCGAATGAGAGGAAAGCATGCCAGTTCGTATTTGGTTGAGGAAGCTTCGGGGCTGGTCGCACTTCCCTTGCTTGGCCGGATGCCAAAGCGAGGTGGGGTTGCGCGGCGTGATCCCTCTTGACATTTGCTTGCAGCACCCCGAAAAAGGATGCCCATGCAGATGGATCCCGTGCTCTTTGCGATCGCCGGCGTGGCCGGCGTGGCGCTATTGTTCGCGTATCTCTTGCGGGCGCTTGGGGCGCCCGTGGCCGCGGCCTACATCCTTACAGGCACGATCGTCGGCCCCTCGGGCCTCGGCCTCATTCACGACGCCGAACTGTTGCGCCACATCGGCGAGCTCGGCGTGATCATGCTCATGTTCTTCATCGGCATGGAGATGGATTTGCCGCGACTCGTGGCCGGTTGGCGCGTGGCCGTGCTCGGCACGCTTGCGCAGATCGCGGCAAGTGTTGCCGTCTGCATCGCCGGCGCCTGGCTTGCGGGCTGGGACTGGCGCACAGGATTGCTCTTCGGCTTCATGCTGAGCCTAAGCTCCACGGCTGTGGTGCTCACGATGCTCAAGGACACGGGCGAGCTGGAGACGGGCTTCGGCCAGAACGCGCTCGGCGTGTTGCTCATGCAGGACCTCATGGTCGTGCCGATGCTGTTCATCATCGGCGCCGTTGCGGGTGAGGGCGCATCTCCTGCGCGCATGGCCATGCAGCTTGTGGGCGGCGCGCTGCTTGTGGCACTTGCCGTGTGGCTGGCGCGCGGTGTCGGCTGGCGCATTCCGGCGCGGCTCGCTGCAAGCGAGGACAAGCGGATTCTCTTGGGGCTGCTCATTTGCTTTGCCTCGGCGGCGCTCACCTCGGCGATGGGGCTGTCCGCCGCCTTCGGTGCGTTTCTCGCAGGCATGGCCCTGCACGATTCGGACATCGCGGGCTGGGTGGAGGAGCACCTGCGCTCGGTGTATGTGATCTTCGTGGCCGTTTTCTTCCTCTCGGTCGGGGCGCTTGTGGATGCGCGCTACATCGCCGCACATCCGTGGCTTGTCTTGGCCGCGGTCGTGCTTGTCTTCGCGCTCAACTCGGGCCTCAATGCGTTCGTTTTTCGCGCGCTCGGCGAGCGCTGGCCGATCGCGTTGCTCACGGGGGGGCTGCTAAGCCAGATCGGCGAGCTTGCCTTTCTGCTCGCCTCGGTGGGGCTTGAGCAGGGGATCATCACGGCACGGCTGCACCAGCTTGCCGTCGTCGTGATTGCGCTGACCTTGCTTGCAAGCCCCTTGTGGGTGCTGCTCGTGCGGCGCATCGTGCGCCCGGATGTGGCCGTGATGCAAAACGCCGAGATGCAGGCGCGCGTGGAGGCGCTGGCCGAAGAGCTGCGCGCGCGCAAGGCGGCGGGGTGAGGCCCTCGGTCGTTGCG
>WFOX01000208.1 GCA_015487905.1 Mariprofundales bacterium | reverse complement strand
GCATCGGCGAGATTGCGGTGCCTGCCGTGCAGCCCGGCAGCTCCATCATGCCCGGCAAGGTGAATCCCGTGATTGCCGAGGCCGTGGCGCAGGTGGCCGCGCAGGTCGTGGGCGCGGATGCCGCCGTGGCCTTTGCCGCAGGCCAGGCGCAGCTTGAGCTTTGCACGATGCAAACCGTGATTGCGCACAACCTGCTCATGGCACTTTCCTTGCTTGCCCATGCAGCGCGTGTGTTTCGCGTGCGTTGCGTGGAAGGCATGCAGGCGCGGCGTGAGCGCTGCGAGGAACTCGTGGAGTGGAGCATGAGCATGGCCACGGCCTTGGCGCCGAAGATCGGCTACGACAAGGCGGCCGAGATCGCCAAGCGCGCGGTGGAAGAAGGCAAAACCGTGCGTGAGGTGGCGCGCGCGATGCAGGTGCTTTCGGAAGAGGAGCTTGCCGAGGCATTGGATCCGCGCGCGATGCTCGCGCCGCGCAAGGCGCCCTGATGCGGCTTTCGGCTTTCCCGCGCGCGTCCTTGGACGCCCTCGGGGAGGCGCTGCCCGGCGTGTTTTATGAGCTTGCTTGGCGTGAGAATGTGCCCATCCCCGCCCCCGTGCTGGAAACCTCTTGGTATTCGGAGCGGATGGGGAAGGGCGTGTTCGTGCCCGTGCGCATAGGCGGGCGCGTGCGCGCGCTTTTGGGCGAGGATCCAGAGAGCATCCTAGACGATCCCGAATGGTGGTATCGGCGCTTGCATCCGGAGGATCGGGTTCAGGCCGTGGAGCAGCTCGGGCGGCTTTGGCGCCGCGGCCGGCTCGTGCAGCGCTATCGCCTCGTGCGCCCGGATGGACAAGTCGTGCATGTGCAGGACACGATGCGCTTGTGGCGCGACGCCGCAGGCAAGCCGCGGATTACGGGCCTTTGGGTGGATGTAAGCGATCAAGAACTGGATCGCGAGCTGCTCGTGCGCGCCTTTGAGCTTTCGCCGCACGCGATTGTCGTGATCACCCTGCGCGACGGCCGCTTGCTGGCCGCCAATGGCGCGTTTGAGGCGCTTTCCGGGTATCTGCGCACGCAGGTGATCGGCAAAACGCTGGGCGAGATCGGGCTTTGGGAGGACGCGCGCATCGCGCGGCGCATGCTGGGGCTGCTCGTGCGCCACGGGCATGTGCGCGGCGCGCATCTCGTCGTTCGCCGCAAAGATGGCGAACGGCGCGAATGCGAGGTGCATGCTTCGCGCTTGGAGATCATGGGCGAGCCTTGCGCGCTCGTGGAGGTGGCGGACATCACCGAGCGGCTCGCGCACGAGCGCCAGCTTGCCGAGCACGAGGCGCGCTGGCGCACATTGCTGGAAAACCTTCCCGACGGCGTGCTCGTGCACGATGGCAAGAAGGTGCGCTATGCGAATCCGAATGCGGAAGAAATCTTCCGCGCGCCGCTTGCTGGAAAGCCCTTGGATGCGCTCGTGATGGCCGAAGACAAAGCGCTTGCAGAAGCGCACCTTGCCGCGGTTCATCGGGGCGAGCGCAAAACGACGGAGATGCGCATGCGCCGCGCGAACGGCGAGGTCTTTCCGGCTGAGGTGCGCACAGCGCTGACCTCTGAGGGCGGGCGCACGCGGTTTCTTTGCGTGGTGCGCGACATCAGCGAACGCAAGGCGATGGAAGCGCGCATGCGCGAGATGGAACGCATGCGCGCGGTGGCGACATTGGCAAGCGGCCTTGCGCACGACTTCAACAATGTGCTTACGGCGATCACGGGCAACCTGTATCTCTTGCGCCGCGCGCTTGCGCACGATCCGGATTTGCTGGTCAAAATCGCGCGCGTGGAGGATGCAGCCGAGCGCGCATCCGGCATGATCGCGCAACTGCTTTCCTTTGCACGCGGGCGCGAGGCGGAAGCGCAAGTGATGGATTTGCGTGCGCTTTTGAAGGAAACCGCCAAACTTGCGCGCGCCGCGATTCCGGAGGCGATCGCCTTTTCCTTCTGCGACGAAACGCAAGGCGCGCATGTGCATGTGCGCGCCGATCCCGGGCAGTTGCAACAAGTCGTGCTCAACCTCATCAAAAACGCCCACGACGCCGTGCGCGCAAGCAAGGCGCCCGCGATTCGGCTTGTGCTGGACTGCGCGCCGCCGCCCGGCGAGCAAGGTGCGTGGGCGCATCTGCGCTGCGAGGACAACGGGCCTGGGATTCCCGAACACTTGCACGAGCGCGTGTTTGAGCCGTTTTTCACGACGAAGCCCGAGGGCGAGGGCACGGGGCTTGGGCTTGCGATCGTGCGCCAAGTGGTGCAGGCGCACGGCGGCCATTGCAAGCTGGAGAACCGCCCCGAGGGTGGGCTTGCGGTGCACCTTTGGCTTCCGCTTGCGCAAAAGCCCGCGCGCGAGCCTGCGAGCACACAAGAGGCGGTGCCGCTTGGGCATGGCGAGACCGTGCTGCTCGTGGACGACAACGAGCCGCTGCGCACAGCGCTTGCCGAAGCGCTTGCCATGCTCGGCTATCGCGTCGTGGAGGCCGCAAGCGCCGAGGAGGCGCTTACGCGCTTTGAGGAGCTGCAAGGGCGCGTGGATGCGCTCATCTCCGACATCGTGATGCCCGGTGAGGACGGCTGCACGCTTGCGCGCAGGTTGCGCGCGCGCCAACCCGGGCTTGTGGTGATCCTGCAAACGGGCCACGGCGAGCGCGAGCGCGGCGCGCTTTGCGATTGCGCGGAAGAGGAGGCCACGCTGCTTGCCAAGCCCGTGCATGTGGAGGAGCTTGCGCGCGTGCTTGCCGCGCGGTTGGAGCGCGCACACGATCAAGCTTAGCTTTCCGCCATCCCCCGAGGAGGAAGCGACCTTGCACGCATATCTTGCGCTTGCCGATGGATCCGTATGGGAGGGCGTGCCCTTCGGCGCCACAGGTGAGGCGGCCGGCGAGCTTTGCTTCAACACCTCCATGACGGGCTATCAGGAAATTCTCACCGATCCGTCCTATGCCGAGCAGATCATCGTCTTCACCTATCCGCACATCGGCAATGTCGGTGTGAATGCCGCCGACGAGGAATCGGACGCCGTGTATGCCAAGGGTCTCGTTGTGCGCGCGCCGCGCCCGGCCTCCAACTGGCGCAGCGAGGACGAACTCGCAAGGTGGCTGGCCGCCCGCGGTGTGGTGGGCATCGCCGAGGTGGATACGCGCGCGCTCGTGCGCCGCTTGCGCGAACAGGGCGCGATGGGGGCCGGCATCGTCGCAGGCGAGGATGCCACGCCCGAGCGGGCGCTTGCGCTGGCGCGCGGCTTTGCGGGGCTTGCCGGCCGCGATCTCGTGCGCACGGTCACGCGCAAGGCGCCGGAAACCTGGCGCGAGGGGCCGTTTGATCTTGCGCGCGGGGCCTTCGCCAAGCCGCCCGTGCCGCGCGCGCGCGTGGTGGCCTATGACTTCGGCTGCAAGCGCAACATCCTGCGGCTTTTGGCCGCCCAGGGGCTTGAGGTCGTCGTCGTGCCCGCAACCACAAGCGCAGATGAGGTGCTTGCGCTTGCGCCGGACGGCGTGTTTCTCTCCAACGGCCCGGGCGATCCCGCGCCGGTGCGCTATGCCGTTCAAGCCGTGCGTCGGATTCTTGACACCGGCATCCCTGTCTTCGGCATTTGCATGGGGCATCAAATCCTCGCCCAGGCCTTGGGCGCGCGCACCTACAAGCTCAAGTTCGGCCATCGCGGCGGCAACCATCCCGTAAAGGAGCTTGCGACAGGCCGCGTGAAGATCACGAGCCAAAACCACGGCTTCGCCGTGGATGCGGACTCGCTCGCCGCGCATGCCGAGATCACCGAGATTTCGCTCTTTGACGGCTCCGTGGAGGGGCTTGCCTTGCGCGACCGCCCCGTGTTTTCAGTGCAGTATCACCCCGAGGCCAGCCCCGGGCCGCATGATGCCGAGGATCTGTTCCGGCGCTTCGCCGATCTCGTCGTTCAGACGCGCACGCCGGCCTGAGCAAGCGCTTCAGCAAGCGCTTGGTGCTCGCGCGCGACCTTCATGAGCGCTTCCTTGGGAAAGGCGAGCATCTCCGTCCAGTCCTTCGCCTGCACGACGCCGGCCTGAGAAGGAGGCACGAACATGCCCGCGCCGAAGGCGTGCCCGTCCTCTGTGTGCAATGCGCCGTCCAGCACGAAGTAGAGCATGTCCGTGTCATTGGGCAGCCGATCGCCCGGGCCGATGGCCAGGGTGCGGCTTGTTTGCAACAGTGCTGTGCGCGCGGCAGGTGGCAGCGCGCGAAACGCGGGGCTTACGGCGGCGCGGATGTGGCGGTCGCGCACTTGGGCGGCGTGTTCCAGCATGGCGCGGATTTCGCCGTCATCGCCGTGCAAAAAGCGCTCCAGCGCGTGTGCATCCAACGACCAGACGAGCGTGGGGGCAAGCGCCGTCCAAATGAGCGCGGGCGGGGTGTCCGGAAACATCCACGCGCGGATGCCGAGTGCTTCGCCGGGGCCGAAGTCGTCCAGCACCACGCGGCCCGCTTCCGTTTCCGCCTCAATGCGCACCTTGCCCTCGCGCACGAGGTGGATGCCGCGGAATCCCTCGCGCGGGCCTGGCAGTTGCGCACCGGCTGCATAGCGCCGCGGGCGCGCCGCAGCGATCAGCGCCTCCATGCGCGCAGGCCCCAGCGCCTCCAACTCGGCGACGAGATCCAGTCGCCACGCCATCGCGCGCTTATCTAGACGCAGCGCGCGACTTTCGCAACAGGGCGAGAAACATGGCGCCGTTGCGCGCGCTTGGCAGGATGCGCATTGCTTGCTGCACGGGTGCGGGATACCGATGCCCAAGCGCTTCGCAAAGCCCGGGCTGAGTGGGTAGCGCAAGCGGGTTCGGCGCGGGCGCAAGGGAAAGCTCGGGGGCGCGCATAAGCAGCCACGCAAGCACGGCCTCGTTTTCCTCAGGCGCGTGGCTGCATGTTGCATACACAAGCCGGCCGCCATCCGCAAGCGCCTTCACCGCCGCTGCGAGAATGCTTTTTTGACGACGCGCGCACTCGGCGATCTTGCGCTCGCTCCAATACCGAAACGCCTGCGCATCCTCGGGGTTGATGCGCGCTTCCGTAGAGCAGGGCGCATCCACAAGCACGCAGGAGAACGCCCCAAGCCGCGGCACAAGCCTTCGCACATCGCCCATATGCGCCTTGACATTGGGCGCGCGCGTGCGCGCAAGCACCGCGCGCAGCTTGAAAAAGCGCGCTTTTGCCCGCTCCACGGCCACGATCTCGCCTTTTCCTTGCATCATCGCTGCAAGCGCAAGCGTTTTGCCGCCTGGGGCGGCGCAGGCATCCAGCACCCGGTCTGCGGGTGTCGGTGCAAGCGCCATCACGACAGCAAGACTTGCCGCATCCATCGCATAGCAGATGCCTTCCTCGCAAAGCCGATGGCGCACGGCGGATGCGCGCGCATGCGCAGGCACGAATAGGATAGGCGGCTGCGTGGCGAGCACTTCGTTTGGCACGCCGTCTTGGCGAAGCTGCGCTTGAGCTTCGGCAAGTTCCGCCCGCCAGGGAAGCACGAGCAAGGCGATTCCGCGCGGCATGGCCTGCGCTTGCAGGATTTCATCCGCCTTTTCGGGATACAGCGCCGCAAGCCGCGCGCAAAAGCGCGCGCGCAGGGCTAGGGCGCGTTTTTCGGCACGAGCCACTTTACGGGCACACGCCGCGCAAGTTCGTCCAAGCGCCGCTTGATGCGCTCGTGCACGATCTCGGCTGCGATTTCCTCACGCACGGCCGCGAACGGCAGCACATGCGCTTCTTCGCGCGCCACGACCTGATAGATCGCCCAACCATGCTCGCTGCGTAGAGGTTCGCTGACCTCGCCTTCACGAAGCCCTTGGATGGCCTCGCGCACGCGATCGGGAAGCTCAGCAAGCGCATACCAGCGGGGGGCGTGCTCGGTCGTGGATTCCTTGTCGGCCAAGTGGCGCGCATACGCGGCAAAGCGCTCCGGATGCCGCTTGAGCCTGCGCGCAAGCCTTCTCGCCGTGCGCGCATCCGGCACCACCATCACGGCAAGCTTCACGCGCGCAGGGATTTGATAGTGCGCCTTTTCGGCTTCGTAGCGGCGGCGCAGCTCCTCTTCGCTGGGGGTGGGCACTTCCGCCGCCACGCGCGCGCGCAGGGCCTTGGCCAAGATGCGCGCTTTGGCGCGTGCGATCGCGCGCTGCACCTTGGGATCGCGATCCAGTCCCTCGGCCTTGGCCGCGGCTGCAAGCGCCAGGCGCTTGATGAGCGCATCCGCAACCCTGCGACGCAGCTCCTCTTCGCGCGCGTGCGCGCGCATGGCTTGAGGAAGGCGCGCAAGCTCCTCTTCCAAGTCCGCTTCGGTGAGCGCAAAGTCCCCCACGCGCGCGAGCACCGGCGAAGGAAACGGCGCATGCGCGGCCTTGCGTTCGCAAGCGCCGAGCGCAAGCACCGCGCATAGCGCGAGCATCCACGATTTGGCCATGCGCGAAGCTTAGCGTAGATTGCCTGCGCTGCACGGCCGAAGAAGGGGGTGTGGCCATGTCGCCGTTTGCGATCGCGCTCATCGCCATTGTCTTTTATGTGCTGTTCTTTCGCTTCTATGCGAAGGGGCTGCTGGGGCGGCGCGTGTTCGCGTTGGATCCAAACGCGCCCACGCCTGCGCACACCTTGCGCGACGATGTGGACTATGTGCCCACGAACCGCTATGTGCTTTTGGGGCATCACTATGCCTCCATCGCGGGCCTTGCACCGATGCTCGGGCCGGCGATCGCCGTGATTTGGGGTTGGCTGCCGGCGCTTTTGTGGGTCGTGATCGGCGCTTTGCTCGTGGGCTGCGTGCATGACTTTTCGGCGCTCGTGCTTTCCGTGCGCCACCAAGGCAAAAGCGTGGGCACGATTGTGCGCGATGTGATCCATCCGCGCACGCGCATCCTCTTTTTGCTCGTGATCTTTTTCTTGGTGGCGCTGGCGATGGGCGTGTTCGTGCTCGTCGTCGCCGGGCTGTTTGCGGCCCCGGATCGCGCGCACATCCCGGCCACGGCCCATCCCGAGGCCGTGTTCCCAACCTGGGCGCTCATGGCCATTGCGATGGTGATCGGCTTTCTCGTCTATCGGCGGCGCATGCGCACGGGGCCGCTCATTGCTACGGGCTTCGTGCTCATGCTGCTTACGACCTGGTGGGGGCTTTCGCATCCGGTTGTTGGGCTTTCGGCCGGCGCTTGGACATGGATTCTGCTTGCCTATGCGTTTTTGGCGAGCATCTTGCCCGTGTGGCTGCTTTTGCAGCCGCGCGATTTTTTGAACTCGCTGCTTTTGTATCTTGCGCTTTTGGCGATGTTTGCGGGGTTCTTCCTGCTTTCACCCGATTGGAAGGCGCCGGCCGTGAATCTGCATCCTGAGGGCGCGCCGCCGATCTGGCCGTTTTTGTTCATCACGATCGCCTGCGGCGCTGTCTCGGGCTTTCATGGGCTTGTCGCCTCGGGCACGACCGCACGCCAGCTGGATCGTGAAACCGATGCGCCTTTGGTCGGCTATGGCGGCATGATCGGCGAGTCCATGCTCGCGCTCATCGCGGTGCTGGCCACAACCGCCGGCGCCTTCGCCTCGCGCGGCGAGTGGGAGGCGTTTTATAGCTCATGGAGCCATGCCGCCGGGTTGCACCAAAAGCTTGGCGTGTTCATTGAGGGCAATGCGAACTTTTTGGCCCAGCTTGGGTTGCCACACGATTTTGCGGCGGCGTTCATCAGCGTCGTCGTCGTAGGCTTTGCGATGACGAGCGTGGATACGGGCACGCGGCTTTTGCGTTTCAACATTGAAGAGATCGGTGAAACGCTCGGCATACGGCTGCTCACGAACCGCTATGTGGCGACGCTGCTGGCCGTGGCGGCGATCGGTTTCTTCGCGTTCTTCAAGGTGAGCGGTAAGCCCGCCGGTTTGTTCCTATGGACGCTTTTCGGCACGACGAACCAGATTCTTGCGGGGCTTACGCTGCTTACGGTGACGATTTACCTCTATCGCAAGCGTCGGCCCGTGCTTTACACGCTTTTGCCGATGCTCGTCGTCGTCTCGGCCACGATCGCGGCCATGATCGGCAATGTCGGCAAGGCCGTGCTCGCAGGCCAATGGACGGTGGCGATCGTCGGCGGCGTGATCCTCGCGCTCGCCGTTTGGGTGCTCGTGGAGGCCGTGCTCGTCTATCGCCGCTTGCGCGATGGGCGCGCAGCCCAAGCGGCCGTGGCCGGAGAAAGCGGCTAGCGCATCTCGCGCGTTGCATCCGTGCGGGAAAGGAGATGAGCGGTGCAGGCGCCGTTGAGTAGGGCGGCGGCCAGTTCCGCCTCTTTGCCGAGCGTTTGCGCTTCGGTGCGCGGCGTGAGCGGATACAGGCGCACATCGTCTGCATCGGGTGCAATGCGCGCGCGCAGCCCGTCCAGAAGCGCGGCCAGCTCCGCATCCGTAAATGCGCCGAGATCAACCGAATATTGCAGCATGAGCGCCTGCGCAGAGAGGTAGCGGTGCAGGCGCGCAAGCCTGCGTTCATCAGCGATGTCGTAGCAGATCAGCCAGCGCATCGCACCACCTCCGCAAGCCAGTTGCCGAAGCGTTGCAGCAGCGCTGCGAGCAGCTTGTCCAATCGCGGGCGGCGCTGTTCAAAGGCCGCGATCCATTCCTTGCGCAGCCGCGCAAAGGCCTCTTGTTGGGGCGGGCTGCCAAGGCGGCGCGCGCACTTGGCCCAGCGCTCGGCTTCTT
>WFOX01000207.1 GCA_015487905.1 Mariprofundales bacterium | reverse complement strand
TCACGCACGGCTTCGTCGTGGACGAAAAGGGCGAGAAGATGTCCAAATCGCGCGGCAATGTCGTAGCCCCGCAAGAGGTCATCGCGCGCTTTGGCGCCGAGGTGCTGCGCCTGTGGGTGGCTGCGTCGGATTATGCCGGCGATTTGCGCATCTCCGAAAACATCCTTGCGCAACAGGCCGAAGCCTATCGCCGCATCCGCAACACCTTGCGCTTCATCCTCGGCAACCTCGCTGGCTTCGTTCATGCGCAGCATTATGTCGCGCCGGATGCGCGCACGGGGCCCGAGCGCTGGATCACTTGGCGGCTTGGGCGGGTTGCAGAGGAAGTGCAGCGCGCCTATAAAGACTTCAACTTCTCGCGCGCGTTTTATCTTTTGCACCAGTTCTGCGCCGTGGATCTTTCGGGGTTCTATCTGGACATCCGCAAGGATGCGCTGTATTGCGATGCCGAGGATGCGCCGCGGCGGCGCGCGGTGCAATCGGCGCTTTGGGATCTCGCCGAGCACCTCGTGCGCTTGCTCGCGCCATTGCTTCCGTTTACGAGTGATGAGGCCTGGCGGCATTTGCCTCATCGGCCTTATGAAAGCGTGCATCTGGCCGAGTTCCTTGCGCCGCCGCAGGTGTCCGTGGATGAACAAGCCTGGGCGCGCTTGTTTGCATGGCGCGATGAGGTGAATGCGGCCCTGGATGCGGCGCGCAAGGACGGGATCGTGAAAAGCGGGCTTGAGGCCGCAATCACATTGCCGCTTGCCGAAAAAGAGATGCGGGAACTTGATGAGCGGCTTGGTGAAGCGCTTGCGGTGCTTTTCAATGTCGCCGCGGTGCGCGCAGGCGACACTTTGGCCGTAAAGCCTGCGGAAGGTGTCAAGTGCCCGCGCTGCTGGATCGTGCGCGCACCTGCCCATCCCGACGATCCCGAGCATCCCGCGCTTTGCCCGCGCTGCTGGGACGCGCTGTTCGGCTAGAGGCAAGAGGTGGCGAGCGGCTCTGTCCCCGTCGTGCTTGTGGATTACGGCATGGGGAATCTTCACTCCGTGGGCAAGGCGCTTGCGCGCGTGGGTGCCGAGGTCGTGCGCACATGCGATCCTGAGGTGGTGCGCAAGGCCGAGCGGCTTGTTGTGCCAGGCGTGGGCGGCTTTCCGGATGCGATGGCGACCTTGCAGCGCACGGGTCTAGATGAGGCGCTTTTGGCGGCGACGGCGCGGGGTGTGCCGTTATTGGGGATTTGCCTTGGCATGCAGGTCTTGTTTTCGCGCTCGCACGAGTTCGGCGCCCATGCGGGGCTTGGCGTCATTGCAGGCGAGGTCGTGCCGTTTCCCGAGGATTTCCCGCGTCGGGGGCTCAAGATCCCGCACATGGGCTGGAATGCGATCGCTTTGCGTCGCGCTCACCCCGTTCTGCAAGGATTGGATGGCCGTTATTTCTATTTCGTGCATTCGTTTTACTGTGCGCCGACGCAAGAAGAGGATGTCGTGGCCGAAACCGAATACGGCGATTTGCGTTTTTGCTCCATCGTCGCGCGCGAAAACCTCCTGGGCGTGCAGTTTCACCCCGAAAAATCGCAGCGCGCAGGATTGCGGCTGCTTGAGAACTTTCTCAGGTGGTCGCCGTGATCGTGGATTTTGCAGCGCTATCCGCGCGCGAGCGCTACCAGTGGATGACGAGCCTCATCATCCCGCGCCCGATCGCTTGGGTGCTCACGCGCGCGGAAGAAGAGCGCTTCAATCTTGCGCCGTTTTCCTACTTCAATGCCGTTGCCTCCGAACCGCCGCTGATCATGCTTTCCATCGGCCAAAAGCCGAAACAGGCTGCGCCCAAGGACACAGCACGCAACATCCTTGCGCATCGCCGCTTCGTGGTGCACATCCCGTCGTGGGCGCTTTTGGAGGCGATGAACGCCACAAGCCTGGATCTTCCCTGGGAGCGCTCGGAGCTTGAGCTTGTGCGGCTTTCGCTTGTGCCGTTTGCGGGTTTTCCGCTGCCGAGGCTTGCAAAGGCAAAGGCGGCTTTAGGCTGCGCATTTGCGGCTGCGCAACGCATCGGCAAGCAAACACTCATCTTCGGCCAAGTGGAGCGCCTCTGGGTGGATGATGCCGTGCTGGAGGGTGGGGCTGTGGCGCCCGAAAAGCTGGATCCCGTCGCGCGGCTCGGCGTGGGCGCCTATGCGCGGCTTGGGGAGGTGAGAAGGCTTGCGCGGCCCAGGGAGGAGCGCGATGTGCGGCTTTGAGCTCATTCCTGCGATTGATCTCAAGGGGGGGCGTTGCGTGCGCCTCAAACAGGGCCGCATGGAAGACGAAACCGTCTATGGCGAGGATCCTGCGGCGATGGCGCGGCGCTGGGAGAAGGCGGGCGCGCCGCGGCTGCATGTCGTGGATCTGGACGGTGCCGTGGCGGGAAGGCCCGAAAACCGCAAAGCGATTGCGGCGATCGTAAAGGCGGTGTCCATCCCCGTGCAGCTCGGCGGGGGCTTGCGCACGCTTGCGAGCATGGAAGAAGCGCTTGCGCTTGGCGTGGATCGCATCGTGTTGGGCTCCGTTGCCGTGCAGAACCCAAAGCTTGTGGCCGAGGCATGCCGCCGCTTTCCGGGGCGCGTGCTGGCCGGTCTGGATGCGAAGCATGGGCGCGTGGCCGTGCATGGCTGGCAGGAGACCACACCCTTGTCCGTCGTTGAGGCGGCGGTGAGGCTGCGGGATGTGGGCGTGGATACCGTGATCTACACGGACATCGCGCGCGACGGCATGCTAAGCGGGCCTGATCTAAAAGGCGCCAAGGCGCTTGCGCGCCAAGCGGGGGTGAAGGTGATCCTCTCAGGCGGCATTCGCGATCTTGAGGATGTGCGGCGCGCGGCCCAGGCCTTCTCGGACGGGGTCGTCGGCGCGATCACGGGCCGCGCGATTTACGAGGGCACATTGCATCTTGAAGAGGCCTATCGGGTGCTGGTTGCATGCTGACCAAGCGCATCATCCCGTGTTTGGATGTCGCCTTCGGCCGCGTCGTGAAAGGCGTGAAGTTCGTGGATATTCGCGATGCGGGCGATCCCGTGGAGATCGCGCGGCGCTACGACGAAGAGGGCGCGGATGAGCTTTGCTTTTTGGACATCCGTGCCTCCCACGAAAACCGCAAAACGCTCTATGAGATGGTTGCGCGCGTGGCGGGCGAGGTCTTCACGCCGCTCACGGTCGGCGGCGGGGTTTCCACGCTTGCGGACATTGAGCGGCTGTTGCGCGCCGGCGCCGATAAGGTGTCCATCAACACGGCTGCATTGCGCAATCCCAAGTTCGTGGAGGAAGCCGCCAAGCGCTTTGGCCGTTCCACGATCGTCGTTGCGATTGACGCCAAGCGCGTGGGCGATCATTGGGAGTGCTTCACGCACGGCGGGCGCAAGCCCACGGGCGTGGATGCCGTGGAATGGGCGCGGCGCATGAGCGAGGCGGGTGCAGGCGAAATCCTGCTTACGAGCATGGATCGCGATGGCACCAAGGAAGGCTATGACCTGGCGCTTACGCGCGCCGTGGCCGAGGCCGTGGATTGCAATGTGATCGCCTCAGGCGGGGCGGGCACATTGGAGCACTTGGCGGAAGGCTTTTTGCAAGGCAAGGCCGATGCGGTGCTGGCCGCAAGCATCTTCCACTATCGCACCTACACGATCCCGCAGGCCAAGACCTATCTTGCCGCGCGCGGGATTGCGGTGCGGCCCGTTTGATGCGGCCCGGACGCTGGCTTGCCGCGCGGCTTGCTTGGATTACGGGTGCGGGCGCTGCGCTTGCATTTGTGTTTCCCTCGTGGTTTGTGCCGATCAAGCATGTGTTCTTGCCGCTTTTCGGGCTTGTGATGTTCGCGCTGGGGCTGGTGTTGGATTTGGATGAGGCGCGCGCCGTGTTGCGCAGGCCCCTTGCCGTTGCGCAAGGCGTGGCCACGCAATACCTCGTCATGCCCATGCTCGGCTGGGCTGCGTATCTGCTTGCGCGCCAAGCAGGCGCCGATCCCTTGCTCGCGCTTGGCTTTGCGATCGTGGGCGCGGCCCCAGGCGCGATGGCCAGCAATGTGATTGCCCACTTGGTCGGCGGCTCGCTTGCCTATTCCATTGCGCTTACGCTCGTTTCCACCTTGCTTGCGCCGTTGCTGACTCCTCTTTGGGTGGCGTGGATTGCCGGCGCGGAGATGCATATTCCCGTGCTGGGGATGATGCGCACGATCCTCTTTGCGGTGGTGCTGCCGTTGCTGGCAGGCGCGGCCTTGCAGAAGCGGCTGCGCACGCCGCTTGTGGAGGACGCGGCGCAAGGGCTTGCCGCGCTTGCGATCGTGGCTATCTGCGCCTATGCGGTGGCCGCGAACCATGCGCGCATTGCCGAGGCCTCGGCGCTCGTGGTGGGGCTTGTGATCGCGCTCAACCTTTTGGGCTATGCGCTGGGTTGGCTTGCAGGCGGGCTCTTCGGCATGGACGGGCGCATGCGGCTTACGCTTGCCGTGGAGATCGGCATGCAGAACGCAGGGCTTGGCGCGGCGCTTGCGATTGCGCACTTTGCGCCGGCCACGGCCTTGCCCGCGGCCTTGTTTGCGTTTTGGTGCGTGCTTTCGGCTTCGTGGCTCGGCACATTGCTGCGCCGCCGCATCGCACAAGGGGCCCTTTAGGCGTTTTCTTTCTTTTCCGCTCGGCTATGCTGCTTGCCCGATGGGACATGCCACGGCCGCCGTGCTCGTGATCGGCGATGAAATCCTCTCAGGCCGCACGCGCGATGCGAACGCGCACCTGGCGGCGCAAAGGCTGTTTGCGCGCGGGTGCAAGCTGCTTGAGATCGCGATCGTGCCTGATGAGGTGGATGTGATCGCCGCATCCATTCGCCGCTTGCGCGCTCGTGCTGACGGCGTGATCACCTCAGGCGGCATCGGGCCTACGCATGACGATGTGACGATGCAGGCGCTTGCCGAGGCCTTTGGCGTGCCGCTCGTGGAGCATGCGGAGACGATCGCGCGCATGCGCGCGCACTATGGCGAAGGCTGGCTTACACCCGCGCGGCGGCGCATGGCACGCTTGCCCAAAGGCGCGCAGCCGATCCTTTGCGCGCGCACCTTCATTCCCGGTGCTGCGATCGGCGGTGTGTATGCGCTGGCGGGCGTGCCGGAAATCTTTGCTTCGCAGCTTGAGGCGATTCTCTCTGAGTTCGGCGGCGGGGCTTCGTTCGTGCGCGAGGAGATTGAGGTGCAGGCGCCTGAGTCCGCCTTTGCCGAGGCGCTTGCGGCGCTGCAAGCGCGGCACCCTGAAGTGAAGATCGGCTCCTATCCGCGGCGCTGCGGAGCGCGCCCCTGCGGAAGCATCGTGATTACCGGCGAAGATCCCGAGCAGGTTGCGCGCGTGCGCGCCGAGATTGAAAAGATGGTGCAATCGCTTGCATGAGGCATGTGCGTTTTGTGCCCTCGCCGAACCACGATGCGCGTCCGGATGGCGCGCGCGTGGAGCTTATCGTGCTGCACGCGATCAGCCTTCCGCCCGGCACCTTCTGTGCGGACACCGTCGTGCAGTTTTTTTGCAATGCCTGGCGGCCTTCGGATCCAGCGCTTGCCGAGATCGCCGCGATGCGCGTATCCGCCCATTTTCTCGTGGATCGCGAAGGGGGGATTGTGCAGTTCGTGCCCGTAGCCGAGCGGGCCTGGCATGCGGGTGCTTCGTGTTGGCGGGGGCGCACGCATTGCAACGATTTCTCGGTCGGCATTGAGATGCTCGGCGATGCGCGCACGCCGTTTACGGACGCGCAATATGCGGCCGTGGCCGGGCTTGTGCGCGCGCTTTGGCGGCGTTTCGGGCTTTGCGAGCGCGCCCAGGTCGTGGGCCATGCCGACATCGCGCCCGGGCGCAAGTGGGATCCGGGGCCGATGTGGGATTGGGCGCGCTTTTGGCATGTGTTTGCGGCGGAGGATTGGATGCCGGAGCCGATCCGATGAAGGGGCCTGCGGCGATCGTGCGCGGCTGGCTTGCCCAGGCCGCGCAGCACCGTGCGCGCAAGGGCGCCTTTTTGTTCCGCGCAGGCGAGCGCCCGCAGGGCTTCGTCTATGTCTGGGAAGGGGTTGTGTGCGTGCGCAGGCTCGCCTTGGACGGGCGCGAGCTTGTGCTCTACCGCGTGCGCGCCGGCGAAACCTGCATGTTCACGACCCTTGGGCTTCTTTCGGGGAGCAGCTATCCGGCCGATGGCGTGGTGGAAGAAGACGCGCGCTTTGCGCTCGTGCCGCCGGCGACCTTTGAGGCCTGGCTTGGCGAGCCGCTGTTTCGGCGCTTCGCCTTCGGCGAGCTGGATCGGCGCTTGCGCGCATTGCTCGGGCTTGTGGAGGATGTGGCCTATCGGCCCGCAAGCCGCAGGCTTGCCGAGCGCTTGCTTGCGCTTGCGGATGCAAGCGGGGAGCTGCGCGCCACCCATCAGGCGCTTGCGGAAGAGATCGGGGC
>WFOX01000206.1 GCA_015487905.1 Mariprofundales bacterium | reverse complement strand
GCCCTGACGGAAGCAAAAAAGCTGAATGCGCAGGCCCGACATGCGGGATGCGCGCTCGTAGGCACCACGACGGCCCTCGGCGTGCTGGACGCAGCAGGCTTCCAAGACGCGTCGCTGGCGGCCTTCGCGGTGCGCGACCCGGTAGGCGCCTACGGGGCAGCCCTGGCTGGGGAGAAGAAGAAAGAAGTTGCCGGAGCGCTTGCCCGGGCGTGCAGCCAGGCAGATCGCGCCGGCGAAAAGCCGCAGGTGGTGCTGGCCCTCGTAACCCCCGGTATGGAGCCTCTGTTGCTCGATGCCTTGGCGGACGAGATCGGTCCGGATGTGCCCGTGGTGGGAGGCGGGGCTGCCGACGATGAGGTGCGCGGCCTGTGGCATGTGCTGGCGGAAGGACGTGACGCTGATGCCGGCGCAGCCATCGCTGTGCTCTTCCCGAGCGCAGTCCCTGAGACTGCCTTCATCAGCGGCTATGCCCCCGTCGGCCCCCGTGCGCGTGCCACACGGGTTCGGGGACACACGCTGCTGGAGCTCGACGGTCGCCCAGCTGCGGATGTCTACGATGCGTGGACGCACGGTGCCCTCGCATCGCTGGATTCCCGGCGGGACATCTTGGCCGCCACGACTTTCGCACCATTGGGCATGCGCACGGGAACCCTCGCCGGTGTCCCGGTGCACCTTCTGCTACACCCTGCAGGCAAAACTCCCGAGGGTGGCTTGGATCTGTTCGCCGCGCCCCAGGAAGGCGCAGAAGTTGCGCTGATGTGCTCCGATGCCGAGGAAGTGCTCGCACGGCCAGCCCTCGCCGTGGAAGGGGCGCTGGCACGTCGCGGCTGGCGTCCCGAAGACGTGCAGGGAGCCTGGTTCGCGTTCTGCGCCGGCTGCATGTTTGGCGTGCGAAAGCGCATCGGAGAGGCAGGTGGGAAGCTTCTGTCTGTGCTTGGCCACGCCCCGTTCCAGTTGCTGTTCACCTTCGGTGAGATCGGTCGTTTCGTGGATGGGCGCAATCGCCACGGCAACCTGATGGTCTCCATGCTGCTGTTCGGGCCGCCATCGTGAGCGAAGCGCGTCTGCAGGAAGCACTTCTGGCGCTGGCCGCCAGTGAACGCCGCGAGCGGGCGTTGCGCGCTTCCAGCGAGGCCCTGCTCCTGGGCGTGGAAATGCTGGAGGAAGCGGATACGACCGAGGAACTCGAACGCGCCATCCGGGGCGCATTTCTGCGCGCCATTCCTGCCACTGAATGCTTCGTGCTGCACGGGCAGAATGGCGTGCTGGCGTCACCGGCCGGGGAACTCGTGCTGCCGGACGGCGAGCTGGTCGCACGCGCCAGGAAGCGTGGCGTGATCAACCTCTACGACTTCCAGCGCACAACGGAGGCCACCCGGACGCAGGGGGCGGATCGCTTCCGGGCGATGCTGCTCGTGCCTTTGGAATGGTTCGGGAACACGGGGCTGGTCGTGCTCGTCCATGGGAAACGCGGCGCGTTCTCGGCCGAGCATGCGCGCACGGCCGGGCGGTTGCGGCGCTTCGCGGAAATCGCGGCGGGGAGGCTGGCACGCCTTGCGCGCGCCCGCGAGATGGCGCTCGATGCCCAGCTCGCTCGGCTGGAGCGTCTTCTCGACCTCGTGCCCGCAGGGGTATTCCTCGTGGATCACCAAGGCGCGCCAAAGCTCGCAAACCGCGAGGCCCGGCGGCTTTTCGATCCCTTGGACGGCTGGCGCGCCTTGCGTGCGCACTTGGCTGCACAGGAGCACGGTCCACTTCGTGTTGCGCTGGGCACGCGCAGCGTCGCCATCGCCGCACGCGCTACGGCCGAAGGATGGGTGGGCGTGGCGCGTGATCTCACCGACATCGAGCGGTGGAGACGACGCATCGAGCACACCGAACGGCTTGCGAGCCTGGTGCGCATGGCCGGGGGCATTGCCCACGACTTCAACAACCAGCTCATGGCCGTTCTGGGCGGATTGCAGCTTCTGCGCGAGATGCTGGGGGAGGAACAAGAAGAGGCACGCGAACTCTTGGCGCTCGTGGAGGAAGCCACGCGCACGATGGCCCGCCTCAGCCGGCGCATGCTCCTGTTCACCGGTGTAGCCCATGCCAGCACCCGCCGCGTGGATCTTGCGCGCTTGGCGCGCAAGATCGTGGAACAGGCACAGGATGCGCTCGCTCCCGGGGTGGCGCTGCGCCTGACTCATGCTGGCGAGGCCGTTGCAGCCGCCGACGCCGACCAGGTGACCGAAGCCGCCACTGCTCTGCTGGATAATGCCGTGGAGGCCGTGGCCGAGCATGGAGGGGAGGTACGCATCGCCACCGGGGAAATGCAGGCCGATGCGCAGATGCTGGAGGCTGCGCCCGTGCGGGCCGAGGACGCTGCTCCAGGACGATATGTCTTCATCGAGGTGACCGACGACGGGCGCGGCATTGCCGAGGAGAACCTAGAGCACATCTTCGAGCCGTTTTTCAGCACCAAGTTCGCGGGGCGTGGGCTGGGTCTCGCGGTCGTGCTGGGCGTGGCGCGGGCCTTCGGGGGCTTCGTGCAGGTGGAAAACCGACCCGGCAAAGGCGCGCGCTTTCGCCTCTGCCTGCCGCGTCAGACATCCTAACCCTCGGCCGTCCACCCTCGGGGATGCACGGCCAGCACGGCCGCGAGCGCCGCAAGCCCTGCTGTTTCGGTGCGCCAGGTGCGCTTTCCCATGCGCACGGGAAAGAACCCCCGCTGCATGAGCAAATCGCGCTCTGCATCGCTCCAGCCGCCCTCGGGACCGATGGCCAGCGTAATCGTGTGCGCTTCGCGAACCCTGTCTGCGACATCCCCCCATCCCTGCGGAGCCGCTGGGTCCAAGAGCAGCCCCATGCTGCACGGAACGAGCGCACGGGGGTCCACAAGCGCCAAGCGTGGGATGCGCGTGCGTCCGCATTGCTCGGCAGCCTCGATGGCGATCGTGCGCAGCCGCGCCAACCGCCGCACGCGCCGCCGGGCATCCATGCGCACGATGCTGCGCTCGGCGGGCACGAACACGATGTCGCGGACACCGAGCTCGGTCGCCTTCTGCACGACAATCTCCAGTTTCTCGCGCGCTACCAGCGCCTGCACGAGCACGAGCCGCAGCTTTGCTTCGCGTGTCTCGGCGCGAAAGACCAAGGGTTCAGCCCGGTCGCGTCCGTCCCAGCGCGCTTCCCATTCGCCGCCCGTGCCGTCAAAGAGGACAACCGCGGCGCCCGGAGGCAGGCGCAATACGCGCGCAAGATAGCGCCTCTGTGCATCGGCAAGCGGCACGGGGCACCCCTGGAAGATCCGCACTGGGACAAACAGTCGCGGGCACATGCCGCGATTTCGCCACGCCACCGGATGCCCTGCAAGGGCCTTGTGTCCCGGGGCACTCGCACGCATGCTTGGGCCATGCGAATCGAGCGCTGGCTTGCAATGCCTTGGATGGCCCGCCCCGAGGGTGCCCGCGAGCCTTTGGCAAGTGCACTCACCTTCCGCGGCTCGTTCGTGCGCTGGTGCGCCGCCCGCGGCTTGCGTCTTGCCCTGCGGGTCCGCGCCCAGGAAATGCGCCCATGCTCCCCCGCATGTGCTGAGGCACTGAAGGTGCATGCAGGCACGAAGGTGTTGATGCGCCACGCCGTACTGCTGTGGGGCGGACAAGTCGCCGTGGAGGCGTGGTCGGCTGTCCCTTCCGATGCTCTGCCGCTGGCGCTCGCCGAGGATCTTGCAAGGGGCGAGGCACCGCTCGGCGAGCTCTGGCAGCGACACGGTTTCGCGTTCGTGCGCACCACTCCCGGATATGCCCGTGTGGATCTCGCCCCTTGGGGAGCATGCTGGGCACGGCGCTCGCTGCTCGTGGCAGACGAAGCCGGAGTACGCGCCCTCCTCATAGAGGTATTCACGCCCGTGCTCGTGCGTGCATTGCGCATGGTGCAGGCCCGCCGTGCGATTTAACCCCGTGGGCACACCCATGGCCTGGTGGCGGCTTTTGCGCGCCGACCGCCCGATCGGCTATTGGCTGTTGCTCTGGCCCACCTGGATCGGCCTGTTCGCCGCGCCCGGGCGCTTTTCGTGGAAACACTTTCTTGTCTTTACGCTCGGTGTGTTCGTGATGCGCTCAGCAGGCTGCGTGATCAACGATGTTGCCGACCATCGCTTTGACCGCGAGGTCGCGCGCACGCGCACGCGCCCGATCGCGGCCGGTGAAATCGCGCCCGGCGCGGGCCTCCTCGGCTTCGCCTTGTTGGCGCTTGTGGCGCTCGCGCTCTTGATGATGCTTCCCGCGCGCGTGATCCCTTGGGCGCTTGCAGGCGGCTTGCTTGCGATCATCTACCCGTTCATGAAGCGGGTCACGGACTATCCGCAGCTCGTGCTCGGCATCGCCTTCGGCTGGGGCGGGCTGCTTGCTTGGATCGCCGAAGGCGGGCCATTAGCCGCGCCTGCGCCGTGGCTGCTTTTGGCCGCGAACCTCGCCTGGGCCGTGGGCTATGACACGGCCTATGCGCTTGCCGATCGCAAGGATGATGCGCGCATCGGCGTGCGCTCCACCGCCCGGCGCTTCGGCGCGCGTGCGCTTGGCGCGATTGCGGCGCTGATGCTCGCCGCCTTTGCGCTTTGGGCGGCGGCGCTCATTGTGCTTGCTGCGCCTGCGCTTGCCTGGGCGGGGTGGCTTGCGGGGCTTGTGATTCAGATGCGTTTGCTCGTTTGGCTGCTTGCCGAGGGCGAAGGGGCGGGCTTTCGCTTCTTCCAGCGCACGCATGCGGCCGGCATGGCCGTGGCCATCGGCCTTGGGCTTGCGGATCTTCTTAGCTGAGCCTACAATCGCGATCCCTTCGCCGAATGGGGGCGAAATCAGGGTTCGACGGAGAAGCGGAACCCTGTGGTGCATGCCAGGGCGGCTCAGCCTGAGATCTGGGCCACGGCCAATAAGTGCCAACGACGACGTCGCTCTCGCCTACGCTGCGTAACTAGGCGACCCCGCCTCTGAGGTCGCCCGTCGCCTCGGGGAGCGGGGGCGTGCAAGACGGGCTGGATCGCGCGGCTTGGGCCTCGTGGCCGTGCGATGACATGCCAAGCGAGGCGGCGCGGAAGAGCGCCTCGCCCGTTCGGCGGCTTCCGCGCGCAAGCAAGAACGGGCTAAGCATGTAGACCCGCAGGGGGAAGGTCTCCGGACGAGGGTTCGATTCCCTCCGCCTCCACCAGTTTCCCGATGAGGCTCAAAAGGCGGCGATGCGCAGGTGGGTGCGCGCGCGGCCATCAAGCCCTAGGGTTCGGGGCCGATAAGCGCCAGCCACCGAAGGAGGGCATATGCCTTGGTCGCCGCCTGACCCCAACAGCCCTTGGGGGAAACGCGCAGGCCCCGATTTGGACGAGGTCTTGCGGCGCGCGCGCGCGCAGATGCAGCAGCGTTTCGGCGGCGAGGGGCCGCCGCCGGAGGCGCTTGTGGGAATCGTTGCGGGGCTTTTGTTCCTGCTTTGGGTGGCAAGCGGGTTTTATGTCGTCGCTGCGGATGAGGCGGCCGTGGTGTTGCGCTTCGGCAAATACATCGCCACCGTCGGCCCGGGGCTGCATTGGCACTTTCCCTATCCGATTGAGCAGGTGGAAAAGGCGCCGGTTACGCGCATTCAGCGCATTGAAATCGGCTTTCGGCTCTATCCGGACGGCGCGATCCGCAAGCGGCCGAGTGAGTCGCTCATGCTCACCAAAGACGAAAATGTCGTGGATCTCTCATTCATCGTCCAATACCGCATCCGCGACATTGAGGATTATCTCTTCAACATCAACCATCGCCGGGTGGTCAAGACCGTGCGCGATGCAGCGGAATCCGCGATGCGCGAGGTGATCGGCCGCACGCTCATTGACGATGTGCTCACAACCGAAAAGGCGCGCGTGGAGCAGGAGTGCCAAGCGCTGACGCAACGGATCTTGGACGGCTACAAGGCGGGCATTCAAGTCGTGACCGTGAAGCTGCAAGATGTGCAGCCGCCCCAAGAGGTCATCAAGGAGTTCAAGGATGTGGCGAGCGCGCGCGAGGACAAGGAGCGCGCGAAGAACGAGGCACAGGCCTATGCGAACGACATTCTTCCCAAGGCGCGCGGGGAGGCGCGCAAGATGGTGCTGGATGCTGAGGCCTATCGCGCCGATCTCGTGGCGCGCGCCAAGGGTGATGCGGCGCGGTTTTTGAAGCTGCTTGCCGCCTATCACAAGGCGCCGGAGGTGACCAAGCGGCGGCTGTATTTGGATGCGATGCAGGAGGTGCTTGCGCGCGTGAAGAAGGTGATTCTGGATGCACGCGTGGCCGAGCGCATGCTGCCTTATCTGCCGCTGGATCGCTTCGGCGCCAAGGTGGAGGTGCAGCGATGACGGGCATACGCGCAGCCGGCGTGTTCGTTGCGCTTGCAGCGGTTCTGCTCGCCGCAAGCGCCTTCGTCGTGGATCAGCGCGAGCAAGCGCTGGTGCTCCAGTTCGGCAAGCCCAAGCGCGTGATTCGCGACCCTGGGCTTTACTTCAAGCTTCCTTGGCCCGTGCAAACGGTCGTGCGCTACGATCGGCGGCTTTTGGAGAGCGATGCGGCGCCGAATGAGGTGATCACGAAGGACAAGAAAACCTTGCTCGTGGATCACTTTACGCGCTGGCGCATCGTGGATCCCCTCAAGGTGTATCAGGTTGCGCGCACGCAAGCCGCGGTGGCTGCGCGCATGGAGGATGTCGTGCGCGGCAAGGTGCGCGAGGTGCTGGGCCAGCACACCTTGCATGAGATCGTGACAGGCGGTGAGCACGGAAGGTTGCGCGCCGCGCTCATGCGCCGCATCGCGAAAAGCGCCGATGCCGAGGTGCGCAAGCTCGGCGTGGAGATCGTGGATGTGCGCATCAAGCGCGCCGACTTGCCGCCTGAGAATCTGGATGCCGTGTTTCGGCGCATGAAGGCCGAGCGCATGCGCATTGCGCGCCAATATCGCTCCGAGGGCGAAGAGGCGGCGCGCGAGATTCGCGCGCGCGCGGAAAAAGAGCGCAAGACGATCTTGGCCGAGGCCTATCGCAAGGCGCAGCTTATCAAGGGCGAAGCGGATGCCGAGGCTGCGCGCATCTATGCGAGCGCTTATGGGAAAGACCCGGAGTTTTTCGCGTTTTTGCGCGAGTTGGAACTGCTCAAGCGTTCCGTGCATGAGGGGGATGTGCTCGTGATCACGCCGCGCTCGGAAGTCTTTCGGCTGTTTGCGCGCGCGTTTGCGAAAGAGCGGTGAGAGACTTTCTCGCGGCTTTGGGGCTGGTGTTCGTGATTGAAGGGGCGCTGTATGCGCTGTTTCCGCGCGCGATGCAGCGCGGGATGGAGATTGTGCGGCAATCCTCCCCGCAGCTTTTGCGCGTGGCCGGTATCCTCGGCATGGCGCTGGGTTGGCTTATCGTCTATTTGGCGCGCGAGGTGTAGATGAAGGATCGCACGCTTGCGGATCTGCGCGCCGAGATTGATGCGCTGGATGTGAAAATCTTGGATCTTTTGGAGCGGCGCGCGGAGCTTGCCTATCGCATCGGCATGCACAAACGCGCGCATGGCGCGCAGGCGTTTTATGTGCCGAGCCGCGAGGCCGAGGTCGTGCGCAGGCTGCTTGCACGGCATCGCAAGCACAGCGAGCGCGCGCATACACCTGTCCTTTCGGATGCGGCCGTGCATGCGATCTTCCGCGAGATCATCGGCGCCTGCCTTTCCTTGGAGCAGCCGCTTGCGGTCGCGTTTTTGGGACCGGTGGGCACCTTTTCTTACGAAGCCGCGCGCCGGCACTTCGGCGCAGGCGCCGACTTCGTGCCCTGCGCCACGCTGGAGGAGGTCTTTGCGGCTGTGGAGGCCGAGCGCGCGCACTACGGTGTCGTGCCCGTGGAGAATGTGCTGGAAGGCGCAGTCGGGCAAACCTTGGACTTGTTTGCGATGCCTGCGCGGCGCGTGCGCGTGTGCGCTGAGATCGTGCTTGCGGTGCATCACCAGCTTCTCTCCAAAGCGTCATCGCTTGCCTCTGTGCAGCGCGTGTATTCGCATCCCCAGGCGCTTGCGCAGTGCCGCCGCTGGCTGGATAGCAAGCTTGCGCATGCGGCGCGCATAGAGGAGGCGTCCACGGCGGCGGCGGCCAAGCGCGCATTGGAGGAAGGGGAGCAGGCGGCCGCGATCGGGCCGCGCGCGCTCGCCGATGCGCTGGGATTGCACATTCTCGCGCCGAACATTGAAGACCAGCGCGACAATCGCACGCGCTTTTTCGTGATCGGGCGTCATGACGCCGCGCCCACAGGCCGCGATCGCACGACGATGCTTGTGTCCGTAGAAGACCGGCCCGGGGCGTTGTTTCAGCTTCTCAAGCCGTTTGCGGAGCGCGGTGTGGGGCTTACGCGCATTGAGTCGCGGCCTTCGCGGCGGCGCGCATGGGAATACTTCTTCTTCATAGACGCCGAAGGGCATCGCGAACGCGAACCGCTTTTGGGAGCGCTTGCAGAGGCCGAGCGCTTGGAGGGCGTGGAGCTGCGCGTGCTCGGTTCCTATCCGCAAGGGGAGGTCTTGTGAGCTGGATGCAGCGTGCTGTGCCGTGGGTGCGGGAACTTGCGCCCTATGTGCCGGGCAAGCCGGAGGAGGTGCTGCTTGCCGAGCGCGGCATCAAGGATGGCGCGAAGCTTGCTTCCAACGAAAACCCGTTCGGCCCGCCGCCTGCGGTGCTCCAGGCGATTCGCAGGGAAGCCGCGCGCGTGCATCGCTATCCCGATGGCGATGCGCGCGCACTCAAAGAGGCGCTCGCCGCCCGATTGGGGGTTGCCAAGGAAGCGCTCGTGCTCGGCAACGGCTCCAACGAGGTCATTGAGCTTGTGATCCGCACCTTTGCAGGCCCTCACGATGAGGTCGTGGTCAGCCGCCGCGGCTTCATCGTCTATCGCCTGGCGGCGACGGCTGCGGGCGCGCGCGTGGTTGCGGTGCCCGAAGCGGATGGCCTTGCCCATGACTTGGCCGCGATGGCCGAGGCGATCACGCCGCGCACGAAAATCGTGTGCATCGCCAATCCGAACAATCCCACGGGAAGCTGGCATGCGCCGGAGTTGCTTGCCGAGTTTTTGGAAGGCGTGCCCGAAGAGGTGATCGTGCTTCTGGATGAGGCCTATTGGGAGTATGTGGTGGCGGCGCACCCGGAGGCCGCCCGTGTGCCGCTTGCGCATCCGGGGCTTGTGCGCGTGCGCACCTTTTCCAAGGCCTGGGGCCTTGCGGGACTGCGCGTGGGCTATGCGTGGATGGATCCTGAGATCGCAAGCCTTGTGGAGCGCGTGCGCGAGCCTTTCAATGTCAATCGCCTCGCGCAGGTGGCGGCGCTTGCGGCACTCGGTGAAGAGGACTGGATGCGCAGGCATGTGCAGCTCGTGTTGGAGGAGCGCGCACGGCTTGAAGAGGCGTTGGCTGCGCGCGGGCTTTTGGGCGCGCGCTCTGAGGGCAACTTCGTGTTGCTGCACCTTGCTTCTTCCGCGCGCGCGCAGCGATGGACGGAGGCTTTAGAGGCGCGCGGCGTGATTCCGCGGCCGCTTGCGCCCTACGGCATGGAGGCGTGGCTGCGCATCACGGTAGGCACACCGCAGGAAAATGCGCGCTTGCTTGCCGCCGTGGATGAAATCCTCGCCGAGGAGACGGCATGAGCTTGGATCCGCTTGTTGCGATTTCGCCGTTGGACGGCCGCTATGCGGAGCAGCTTGCGCCCTTGCGCGAACACTTCAGCGAGTTTGCGCTCATTCGCGCGCGCGTGGAAGTGGAGGTGCGCTGGCTTATGGCGCTTGCAAGCTGCGAGCAGATCCCGGAGCTGGCTCCGTTTTCTGAGCAGGATGCAGCGTTTTTGCGCGGCCTTTATGAGGGCTTTTCGCTTGCCGATGCGCGCGCGGTCAAAGAGCTGGAGCGGCGCACGAATCACGATGTCAAGGCCGTGGAGTATTGGCTGAGGGCGCAGCTTGCCGAGCGGCCTTCGCTTGCCTCTGCGCGCGAGTTCGTGCACTTTGCTTGCACGAGCGAGGACATCAACAATCTCGCTTATGGCATGTTGCTCGCCCGCGCACGCGAGCAAGTTCTCTTGCCGCGGCTAGATGCCGTGCGCGCGCGCGTGCAGGAGGCGGCGGTGCGCTGGGCGGAGGCGCCGATGCTGGCGCGCACACACGGCCAGCCCGCAACACCCACGACGATGGGCAAAGAATGGGCCGTGTTCGCGCATCGGCTCGCGCGTGCGCGCAAGGCGATCGCCACAGCACCTCTTTGCGGCAAGATCAATGGGGCCACGGGCGCGTTTCAGGCGCATTGCGTTGCCTATCCCGAAGTGGATTGGCTTGCGCTTTCCCGCAGCTTCGTGGAATCGCTTGGGCTTGTGTGGAATCCGCTCACCACGCAAATTGAGCCGCACGACGGGCTTGCGTCGCTTTTGGATGCTTGTGCGCGCGCAAGCAATGTGCTTGTGGATTTTGCGCGCGATGTGTGGGGTTACATTTCCCTTGGATACTTCCGCCAAGCGCTCTGCAAGGAGGAGGTGGGCTCCTCCACGATGCCGCACAAGGTCAATCCCATTGATTTTGAAAACGCCGAAGGGAATCTGGAGCTTGCGCGCGGGCTTTTCCGCACGCTCGCGGACAAGCTCACGATTTCGCGCTTTCAGCGGGATCTCTCCGATTCCACGGTGATGCGCAATCTCGGCGTGGCGTTTGGGCACTTCGTGCTCGCGCTTGTCTCGCTTGCGCGTGGCATAGACAAGCTCGCTTTGGATCCAGCACGCCTTCGTAAGGACTTGGAGGAGAACTGGGAGGTGTTGGCTGAGGCTGTGCAGACCGTGATGCGGCGCTATGGCCTTCCGGATCCTTACGAACAGCTCAAGGCGCTTACGCGCGGGCGCAGGATCACGGCGCAGGAGATGCGCGCCTTCATCGCCTCGCTGAATCTTCCGGATGAGGCCAAGCAGCGCCTGCTTGCGCTTACGCCGGCAAGCTATGTGGGGCTTGCACCCCAGCTTGCCAGGCTTGGAAGCGGCGAAGATTCGGCTTGCTGAAACCGGGCTGCGACGCTAGAAGTGCGCCCCCTTTGGCAGAGAAGGTCACGAAGGAGAAGCGGCCGTGAAGCAAGGGATTCATCCGGAGTATAAGAAGGCGATCGTGCGCTGCTCGTGCGGGAACACCTTTGAGACGCGTTCCACGCGCGGCGACATTCATGTGGAGATTTGCTCGGCCTGCCATCCGTTCTTCACGGGCCAGCAGAAGATCGTGGATACGGAAGGGCGCGTGGAGCGCTTTT